>NZ_JBQQCO010000019.1:0-68189 GCF_052246295.1 Piscibacillus sp. B03
AAAAGATGCAAAATGCCTGGAACGCATCACCTTGATACATTGTGAACATAAGGGTAAGCCGTATGCCTTAATAGGGCACGTACGGTTTGATAAGGGGGAAGCTACGAAAGTAGTTTCCCTACTTTATACTTAGAAGGAGGTTTATTTATGATTCAGTTAAAAAATGAGCTTTGTGATAAGTTAGGAATTGAATATCCTGTCATTCAAGCAGGGATGGCAGGTGGTTCGACTACACCCGAGTTAGTTGCGGAAGTCTCAGAGTTCGGCGCGCTTGGAACACTTGGCGCTGCGTATATGGAACCAGAGGCGATTCGTGAAACAGTCCGAGAAATCCAACAGAAAACCGATAAACCGTTTGGTGTGAATGTGTTTTCGTTGAGTGGGTCAGCCGAGCAGTCATTTAAGACTAGTGAGGTTGATGCGTTAAATAAAGTTCGAGCAGAGGTTGGTTTAGAACCAGTTGAGGATGTAGACTTTATGTGGGTGAACCGGGTAACCGAGCAAGTAGAAGTTTTATTAGAAGAAAATGTTCCTGTTATTAGCACTGCATTCGGCGTATTACCTAAGGAATTAGTGGAGCGTGCTAAGGAGGCAGACGTGGTACTAATTACGATGGTGACCAATGTAGAAGAAGCGATTGAAGCTGAGAAAGCAGGAGTCGATGTGATTGTCGCTCAAGGCAGTGAAGCCGGTGGACATCGAGGAACATTTGATGTTGAAAAATATCCAAGTGGTGCGAATGTCGGGACTTTCTCGTTAGTGCCACAGGTGGCCTCGTCTGTTGGTGTACCCGTCGTTGCAGCAGGTGGCGTTATGGACGGAAAAGGATTAGTTGCCGCGATGGTCCTAGGTGCTTCTGGCGTTCAAATGGGAACACGCTTTTTGACAACTCGCGAATCAGGCGTGCCAGCTGAGTATAAACAAGCACTATTTGAAGGTGACGAAACGGATACTGTAATCACGAAAAATATCTCTGGACGTCCAGCACGTGCGCTTAAAAATAAACTCGTGCGCTCATTTGATGATCAGACGCGCTTTCCATACCCTTTTCAAAACATGGCGACCAAAGCCGTGAGAACCTCTGCAAAGGAACGGGGCGACGCTGAGTACTTGTCGTTGTATGCAGGGCAAGGTGTGCGGTCTGTGGTAGAAGAAGAGAGTGTGCGAGACGTGTTGGAGAGTGTCGTTTCGGAGGCGAAAGCAATCATGTCAAAGTAAGTAGGTTTCGCCAGAGTGAGATGATGTTTCGCCAAAAATGGGCCAGGTCTCGCCAAACTTAGGTTTACTTTCGCCAAAGTGGGATGAGGTTTCGCCAAAGTAGGGCGACGTTTCGCCAGAATAGCGCAAACTCTCGCCAATCTACCTTGAGCTTTCGCCAATAACAGGTTTCTTTTCGCCAAATCTCATCCTTTGATAATAATCTAGTAAGTATTTAGCTTCAGTTTGTAAGTCCGCATCAATAGTATAATAACGGTTGCTGGTTTCTCCATGCGAGGTGAAGCCAGCTCTTTTTAATAACTTCTGGACAGTATGGATCGACTGGATGTTCAACAAGTTACGTGCGGTGCTATTATTAATTGTCCGTGATGTTAGTAAGGCGTGTTCATAGAACGTTCGGATATGCGCTTCTGCCCGAGACGTCTCCTTGCAAGTTCCACAGAACCAACGACCGTGCTTTCGTTCCATGGGAAGACTAAGACAATGCGGACATATCACACCATTACGGAGCTCTTCTAAGTGAATGCCTAGGTGTTTTAGCATGTCCAGCTTGAGTGGTTTGTGCTGACTCAAAATTTTCTGGCTTAATGCATTGACCTTAATAGGATTCGATGATTCATACTTTCCTTTTAACTCGTCAAAGCGTTGTTTTAGTTGAAAACCGTAAATCACTCTACTATCGCGTTCCTCTGACAAAGAAGCCCGCTGATTAACAAAAACAATTAACGACTCAATTGGTATGTGAGACAACCCGAGATTATAAAGGAAAGATTTGAATTGGTGGGCTTGAGTGCTCACTTGAAGCAGAGGGTCTTGGTAGGATCGCTCTTCATGGTCCATATACTGATACAGTCTCCCCATATCATGATTAAAGCGTATGTTTCCAGTTAAATTTTTCACTTCAATGATCACGATAAAATTTGGAGTCAAAATAAGCGTGTCAATCTGAAAGTAATTATTCATAAAAGGTAAGCGAACGTCATGCAAGATAATATAATCCTTCTGGTCAATAAATTTAATAAAATAATCTAAAGCTAATTCACCCTTATAGCCTGAGTAATAGTTAGCAGCAAACTGGTGGCTCTTAGAACTCATAGGGTGAGAATTAGTTAATCTCAATATGATAACTATAATAGAGAGTAAATTATAAGGGATCTCATGTGATTTTAGGATCAAAAAGCTCACCTCCATAAAAAATATAAAATGAAACGAACATTTCATCAAAAACCGGAAAACAAATTTTTTTCGAAATATTAACGAAAATCTATTAAAATCTGATGAATTTAATAGAATAATAAATAAAAACTTCTAATTTTAAAGTTCTTAAATAAGAGGTCTCGCCAAAATGACTCGATGTTTGCCAAAGTAAGGAGATCTAGAGTAGGCACCATCCTAAGAACACTAATTTGTCTAATCTATAACACTGTTTTATACTAAACCTAACACGAAACAGGAGGGGAAAGAGATGCAACGCAAGATGTGTAAAGGGAAGATCCACCGCGCGACTGTGACTGAAGCGGATCTGGATTATGTAGGAAGTATCACGATAGATTATAAACTTATGAAAGAATCGAATATCAAGCCTTATGAAATGGTGCAAATTACGAATGTGCGTAACGCAACGCTTTGGAAAACATATGCGATTCCAGCGCCAGAAGGTTCGGGTAAGATTTGTCTAAATGGGCCGCCTGCACACCTTTTCTCACCTGGCGACCTCGTCATTATCTTAAGTATGGGATGGTATGATGAAGAAGAAATCAAAGACTTGAAGCCGAAAGTGGTCTTTGTTGACGGTGAAAACCAAATTACGAGTGTTGAAAAACACGATCTTCATTGGCCAGAAGAGGTTGAGGTGGAGTAATAATATTCAAAAAAACCAGCTACATCGCGTAGCTGGTTTTTCTCTTACTCGTGCCCGTAATATAATAGATTTGTAAAGATTCGATAACCTCCAGGCACTTGGTTATTTAGTTGACGATAGAATACTAAGTTTGTATAAATGTAGCTACCTTCACCATAGTCTGTGACTAAGATACCACCATCGAATGGTTCTTCTCCTGGGTCTGCCATAGAGACTAACGTTTCGTATTGATTGCTCCAATTCATTGGGAAGTATAGGCCTCTTTCTTGAACCCAATGATTCCAATCAGCATCTGTAATATTATTTGGATAGTTAAATACTTTGTGATCAGGTTGAGTCATAGTAACATCGGCCTCTTCATCAGTCACTCTCCACTCTATGGAAGGCTGACCAATTTCAAGGTAGTATGGCGCATGCGCATTAGGGTCCCAATTGTCCCATGGTTTATGGTATTGAGCGACTAAGTGCCCACCATTTTCGACATATTCCATTAAACGGTCGTAATTTGCTAGTAAATCGTCTCGTGAAAGGTTGGCTCTAATTCCAGTTACAATTGTGTCGTACTGAGATAGATTGCCACTTTCTAGGTCTTGTTCATCTAACTTTGTTACATTAAAACCAGTGTTCACTAGTTGGTCTGCAATCTCGTCGAAACCACTTTCTACATAACCAATTTCAAGGTTATCTGGTTTAAGTAGTTCAAAAGCTACACCTTTAACATTAGCAGGATAAATGTAGTAAGAGTCTTTAATATGTTCGTATGAAATTTCTTGTACTGTTCCGCTTATGATCTTACCCTTAGATTCTGCTAGTGCAGTAATATTAAATTCGCCTTCTTCAACTTGATCTGGTAACTCAACTTGGAATGTTACTTCTTTTTCCTCAAAGCGTTCAGAGAAACTCACTTCTTGATTAGTTGGTGAGCTAGACCAGCCATCCGGTATATCTAATGAAATTGATGCAACATTCTCGCCATTATAATAGTTTTTAGCTAATACTTTAACTTCTACCTGATCTTGTTGATCTGCTGTATTGACAGTTAGGTTCGAAGGAGAAGGGTTAACACTAACTTCAGGTAAAACAGAAACCGTGTTATCAAAGTTTAATACTTTTGAAGTTTCAAAACCACGTTCTTTAAACGTTACTTTACTTTGTAAAACTGGCTCATTGTATGGTTTGAAATGCTCAGCATCTTCAGCGACTTCTACGTTAAATGATACTTCTTTAGTTTCATTAGGTTTTAAGTGTTTGACTGAAATATTTTCTTCATGCTTCCAACCTTCAGGACTTAATAATTCAACCGTTACGTGATGTAGTTTGTTTGGTCCATTATTCGTTAGAGTTAATGTAACATTTGTTTCTTCACCTTGAGTTAAAACGTTGGATTGTATAGATTGTTCAACCTGCAAGCTAGAAGATACATAACTTACTTCTTGCAACTGTTCATCTTTCAATTCAAGTTTATGAGTCAACTCATTTTTAGTTGCTTCATCTAAGTTTAATTCTTTTACTAAAGATAATAGTTCTTGAGTTTGTTTAAGTGCTTGTTGTGATTTAGGTAAGATATCGCTTCGGTCTGGGTATAGTTCAATGATGTTATCAAGTTTGTTTTGGTAATTTCTCAATTCTTCTGAAAGTGTTTCATCTTCTACAACATTTGCCCATTCATTAAAGTCATAAGGCACACCTTTAAATAGGCTATCTTCTTCAAATTCTTCAACTGAATTGATTAGCTCTAAATTAAACCGTCTCGGTTCGACTGGGATGTCATTGCCCATACCTTGACTTTTGTGCATATAACGAGATTCTTCACCTAATTGTGGATATGTCATTCCATAAATAGGATCATAATCTCCAATTTCTAATGAGGTTGTTGCTTGTTTTTCAGAAGCAGTTAAGTACAATTTTTTGATTTGAAAAGGATTTAAACCGTCTTCTTCAATTTGATTAGGGTAGACATTAGGGTCTGCAGCATCTTCAAAAGCTTGCTTACTCAGGATGGTAATGGCTCTATGGTGTCCGTGCTGGGAAGGGACGTCTCTGAATGAAGGCATAACAATGTCTGGTTGGTAAGTTCGAATAAGTCTTATTAAACGTTCATAAGTAACGTCCTCACCCCATTTTTCTAGTGTTTCTTCAGGTGACTTAGAAAATCCAAAATCATAAATATCATCTGATGTTTCTTCGCTTAAGTGGTAAGCCTTCACACCAGTAATTTTGGATGCTTCAACCATTTCATTCGATCTAATGATGCCAAGTGCGTTTCCTAGTTCACTACCAATTTCATTTTGTCCACCTTCGCCTCGATTGGCAATTAGGCTGGCAGTTTTAACTCCAAGTCCTCTTGATAAATAAGCCAGTAAGTCACTTCGCTCATCATCAGGGTGTGCACCTGTGTTTAGAAATGTCACTGTTGTATCTAGAGGTTTAACGGCGTTCCAGAGTTCAACATCATGGTCTTTCGTCTCGACCGCCATACCTTGTGTTCCAATCATGGAAGTCAATAGCAATACTGATAGGAAAATCGCTATGATTTTCTTCATTGTGAAACCCCTTTCATAATTTGGTATAAACAAAGCAAGATAATTAGTTAACTTTACTAACTAACTATACAAGCTTTGTTCATGTAAAATATACCATAAGACAAAATATTGTAAATATTACGAAAGTTATATTTGGTTCTCACAATTATAGTTAATTAGTATTACAAGTGTATGGAATGGTTCTGACGTTTTTGGATCATGTCCTTAACAACCTTAGGGTTCGTGCCACCAGTTACATTCCTGCGTTCAACAAATATTCTTGGATCAATAATTGATTGCCAATCTTCTTCTTCTAGTTTTATATCCTCTAGTAGATTATTAATTCGTTCAACATCTAGTTCATATAATTCAATTCCTTGTTCAGTGGCGAACTTGGATACCATACTAGCCGCCTTATGAGCTCTTCTGAAAGGGATTTTGTAATCTCTTGCTAGAACATCGGCTAATTCAGTAATGGTAATCATATTTTTCTTGGCCTCTTGATAGGCATGGTCGTGATCAAAGTCCATTGTTAATATAACCGCTTTCATTATTTTAACGACTCTCACAGCTTTTTCGTACCCTTTATAAAGATGGGGTTGTAAATCATCTTCTGTATCATTAATATCACCATATGGTGTGTTATGAATCATGTGAATGACCGCAAGTCCTTCAGAAGCAGCACTACTTGCAATGGCCCTTGAATGTTCTATTGATACAGGGTTTCTTTTTTGTGGCATGATGCTACTAATTTGTACATAAGCATCGGATACTTTTATTAAACCAACTTCTTTTGAACACATTCTTAAGAATTCCTGCAACCAGCGTCCCATGTTTGTCATAGCACTAATTAATGCTTGCGCAGATTCTATTAGATAATCACCAGTTGCAATAGCATCGTATGAGTTCTCAACTAATCCATCAAAACCAAGTAATTCTACCATTCTTTCTCTATTAATAGGAAAGCCAGAAGTTGTAATCGCTGCAGCTCCCATAGGGGATTGGTTTACTGTATTATAAGCTTGTTGCAACCTTGTAACGTCTCTAGATAAGTTATCATAAATTGCTACTAAATAATGTCCAAAGGTCGTAGGTTGAGCTGGTTGTGTATGCGTGTGGGCAGGCATGATTGAGTCAACGTGTTGATTAGCTTGGTATAATACTGCTTCTCGTAATTGGTTCATTTCGTTTATTAATTCCTGTATGTATTGTCGAATGATTATTCTATACATACCTTCACCTAAATCATTACGACTCTTAGCTATATGCATCTTGCCAGCTAGTTCATCTCCAATTAATTCTCCAAGTTTAGACTCTACTAAAAAAAATAAATCCTCAAATTGTTCTGAGTAAGATAGGGAAGAAGGGTTTAATGTTTTAACTTCCGTGATTGCGCCCAGGATTTGTTCTTTTTCATTTTCGGATAAAATTTTCTGTTCGCTTAACATAATTGTGTGTGCTTCGTGAATGAGAAGCATGGCATCTAAAAGGTATTCTTTCTGGTCTTCAAATACGTGTTTTAAAAGTTGATTTACGTAGGTTTTTCCAGGGAATCCTGTGCCATCTTCCAACTGAAATTGTTCTTTTAAATTTGTCATTAAAGTACACCTCACCATTGTTAATAAATTAAACTTACCAACTAGTAATCATTGTAAGTAAAGGAGTGTAAGAAGTAAAGATTATTTATAAACAATTTTGAAAATTTAAAATGTAAGCGTTGACATATAAAATTTGCAATAGTATGATATTGATTAGTTAGTAAAGTTAATTAACAAATTAGTTGGAAGGGAGGGAGACAGATTAATAACGTGAGACCCTACATACAAGAATATTCTTCTAAATTTTATAACAAAAAGAGAATTCTCCATTACATTCAAAATAACCCTGGGAATTCAAGAGCTGATATATCGAAGTCTTTACAAATTAGCAAGCCTACTGTATCAAGTTTAGTTGATGAATTAGCAGCAGAGCGCTGGGTTTTTGAAAGAAATGGCTCAAAGGCTAGCTCTTCAGGTGGACGTAAACCAATACAAGTTTTTTTTAATAAAGAATCCTACTACATAGTAGGTGTGGATATTGGTGGAACAGTAGTAGAATTAGCGATAATGAATTTAGATGGCGATGTCTTATCAAAGTCTTTTTTTAAGACGCAAGATCACGTCGGTGACTATTTTGTTGATAAGTTAGCAACAGAAATAGCTCATCTAATTCAGAGTAATGGTAAAGAATCTAGACAAGTACTAGGTGTTGGGGTTGGAGTTCCTGGTATTACTGACATAGATAACGGGGTTGTCATTGATGCCCCAACCATCAAATGGAATAACTTTTCTTTAACTAGTGCTTTAGAGTCTTTATTACCGTTTCCAGTGTACATAGATAATGATGTAAACGTAGCGGCTTTAGGGGAGCATTGGAAAGGTGAAGGACAGTATGAAAAAGATTTTGTCATGATTACGTTAGGTACGGGAATTGGTAGCGGCATTATTATAAATAATCAGTTATTTCGTGGTCATGCATATTCAGCTGGAGAAGTAGGCTACATGGTCACTGACAAAAGCCTAGCAGAAGGAAATTACGAGCAAGCGTTTAAAGGGTTTGGGTTCTTAGATAATCATGTAGGAGGCCCCTCCTTCACGGCTAGAATGAATCAGTTAACTAATGAAAATTTAACAGCAAAAGATATTTTTATACGTGCGCAAGAACACAATCCAAACGCTTCATCTGTGGTTGATGATGTCGTAAGTCACTTAGCTGTTGCTTTAGTTAATATTATCTCAATCATTAACCCTAAAAAAATAGTGATTGGTGGTGGTATATCGAAGTCTATTGGTCCATACTTACCTACTTTAGATCAAAAGATTAAAGCTCATATACCTATGGATTTTGAATTAGCTGTAACAAAGCTAAAAGATGTGTCGTTAATAGGAGCTGGAAGATTATTTTTAAAAGAACATGATTCAATTTTAAAATTTTAAAGGGGGATTTATGAGAATGCTTAAGAAATGGCGAATTTTAATGTGTTTAGGGTTAATTACTTTAGTCCTTTCTGCTTGTAGTGATGCAGAAGAGGGGAGCGAAGGTGAGAGTGAGAATGGCGAAGATGATGTTATTACATTAGAGTATTGGCAGTATGCCTTTGATGCTAAAGTTACTCTAATGGATGAATTAATCGAAGAATTTGAAAGTGAAAACCCAGGAATTAAGATTGAACAAACTAATTTCCCATATGATCAGTATAATGAACAAGTCGCGGTGCAAGTACCAGCAGGGAACGGACCTGATATCATTAACTTATTCTACGGTTGGGTTCCTATGTATGTTGATTCGGGTTACCTACAACCATTACCTCAAGATGCTTTCCCACATGAAGAAATTGAAGATGAATTTTTCCCATTAGTTGAAGCAACAAAATTAGATGGTGAGTATTGGACAATTCCAACGTCCGTGAGAACTCTAGCATTACTATATAATAAAGATTTATTTGAAGAAGCAGGTTTAGATCCTAATAGTCCACCAGAAAATTGGGATGAATTACAGGAGTATGCACAAGAATTAACAATTTCTGATGATAGTGGTCGTATTGAACAATCAGGCTTAGCTTGGGAACCTTCTCAGCAAGGACACCATTGGTTACGTGACGGCTTAACAATTCAAAATGGTGGTCAAGTGCTAAGTGATGATCGCCGTGAAGTAGTTTGGGGTGAAGGGGATGCCGGTTTAGAAGCATTCAAATACTGGTTAAGTTTCCCTGCTGAACTAGGTACTTCAGAAGTAGGGTTCTATACTGATGATGTCACAGCGTTTATGACTGAAAAAGCTGCCATGAATGTTGACGGTTCATTCAGAATTGGAACACTTAAGAAGGATGCTCCAGATCTAAATTATGGAGTTGCTCCATTACCTGGTAATGAGGAGAATTCAACTGGTGCGTCATTCTGGACAAATGGTATTACTGCAGATGTTGAGGGTGAAAAGTTAGATGCTGCTGTTAAATTTCTTGAGTTCTTAACAAGTAAAGAAGTTATGGAAAAATGGTTAGATGGTACAGGTGAACTACCAGCTCGTGAAGATGTAGCGATGCAGGATAAATATACTCAAGATGAAATCTATGGTCCATTCATCGAATCTCTACCATTCGCTAATGCTCACTTCTTTATTGATGAGACTAAAGAAAGAGAACTAGTTATTGATGCGGCGGACCGAGTGTTACTAGAAGACATGGGTCCAGAAGAGTCATTTGAAATTTTAGTTGAAGAGACTCAAGCGTTATTCGACGAATATTGGTCAGAAAGATAATTTAATTGTTAATGAAAGGATCTAATTAGGTCCTTTCATTAACTTTTTGAAAAGGAGGGGGATTAATGGGTGCTCTAAAGAAAGAAGCTAGTCACAATCAGAAACCAAGTAAATTTAATAAGTTACTAAGTAATTATAAGTTCCAACGAAATGTATTTATTATTGTAAGTTTACTTTTACCTATTATATTTTACTTAGGGATTCGTTTATTCCCAACATTATATACATTTAATATTGGGTTTCGTGACTGGAATTTATTATCTGCAGGACCACATCCTTTTATTGGGTTAGATAACTTTGTTGCATTATTTAATGACTCGGTGTTTATAAAGTCGGTCATTAATACCCTTATATACATAGTGTTAGGGGTAACAGGTCAGTTATTATTTGGTATTCTTGTTGCTTTGTTGTTACATAAGATTAATAAGTTCGTTGGTATATTTAGAGTGATATATTTTATACCTTACGTTACAAGTATTGTTGCGATTAGTTGGGTGTTCCAGTGGATCTTAATGAAAAATGGTGTCATAAATGATTTGTTGATCATGATTGGTCTTCAACCACAGCCATTTTTGAACTCACCTGATCAAGCAATCTATTTAATTATTAGTGCTATGATTTGGCAATCGATTGGTTTTCAGATGGTGTTATTTTTAGCTGGTTTAGAGAATATTCCAGAGATGTTATATGAGGCTGCTGATATTGATGGAGCAAGCGGTTGGCAGAAGTTTTGGAAGATTACGGTACCATTACTAAATCCTACAATCGTATTCTCAGCTGTTATTGGTACGATTAACTTTATTCAAATCTCTTTCACACAAGTTGTTAATATGAGTGTTAACGGAGCAGGTGGTCCATTAAACTCTACTACATCCGTTGTCGTTTATATTTATCAGCTTGCATTTAAGCAATTTGATTTAGGAATGGCATCTGCTGCCACAGTGTTGTTATTCTTATTTATCTTAGCCTTAACTATTTTCCAATTGAAAGTACTAACTAGAAAGTTCGATTATTAGGAAGGGGGAGGAACTTATGAAATTCGGAAAATCTCTACCCTATATAGCGTTAATTATAGGCTCTGTTATTATGTTATTCCCGTTCGTATGGATGCTTTCAACTTCTTTTAAAGCACCTATGGATATTTTTAGTCTAGATATCATACCTGAAAATCCAACTCTTCAAAACTATATCACAATTTTTGAAGAGAGCTTGTTTTTACGTTGGTTCTTAAACAGTTTAATTATAGCCATTATTACCACTATTAGTGTTGCGTTCTTTGACTCTCTTGTTGGTTATATAATTGCTAAGTTTGACTTTGTTGGTAGAGGTGTTTTATTTATATTAATCTTAAGCACCTTAATGGTTCCGACAGAAATGCTAATTATTCCATGGTATTTAATGAGCTCTGAGTTAGGGTGGACGAATAGCTTTTGGGGAATTTTGTTTCCAGGGCTGATGACTGGTTTTGGAGTATTTTTGATGAAACAGTTTATGGAGCAAATACCTGATGATCTATTAAATGCTGCAAGAGTAGATGGGATGAGTGAGTTTGGTATTTTCTTCAAGATTGCTATACCACAAGTGTGGCCAGCATTATCGGCATTGGGTATATTTACTTTCCTAAGTAACTGGAATGCATTCTTGTGGCCATTAATTGTCATTGAATCACCATCTTTAAGAACTTTACCTGTTGGTTTGTCCTTCTTTTCTTCAGGAGAAGCAGAGTCTCAATGGCACCTGATCATGACAGGTGCTGCCATTTCAGTAATCCCATTAATAATTGTTTTCTTTATTTTGCAGAAACATATTATAAAAGGAATTACATTGACTGGAATGAAATAATACGTATTAGGTGATTTGTGTGGATATTGTACAAGTGAATAGTTACGAAAAATTAAGTAATCTTGCAGCAACTTATATATTATCAACCATTCATTCGTATAAAGAGCCAGTGCTAGGTTTAGCAACTGGCTCTACTCCTATAGGTATGTATAATAGACTAATAGAGTTATACATTAACGGAGAAATCTCCTTTAAAGATGTCACGACTTTTAATTTGGATGAGTATGTGGGAGTTAGTCGAAATAACGAAAATAGTTATTACTACTATATGAATGATGTATTATTCCGGCAAGTAGATATTGAAGATCGAAATATACATTTGCCAAATGGAAACACACAGGATTTGCAACAGGAATGTATCAGTTATGAAAGTAAGATTAATAGTAAGGGTCCTATTCATTTGCAAATACTAGGGTTAGGCGCAAATGGACATATTGGTTTTAATGAACCTGGAACTAGTTTCGAAAGCGAAACACATGTCGTTAAGTTAGATCATACAACACGTGAAGCCAATTCAAGATTTTTTAACAGTATTTATGAAGTGCCTGACTATGCTATTACAATGGGAATTGCGACAATAATGCGCAGTCAAAATATATTGCTCTTAGTTTCAGGAGAGGAAAAAGAGAATGCGTATTATAATTTATTAAATGGAGATCTATCAGAAACATTCCCAGCGTCTATTTTGCAGAAGCATCCTAATGTTACTGTGATATATAATAGTAATTCATAAAAAAGGTGGATTCCAAATTTCGGAATCCACCTTTTATAATGGGGAGATTACTTAGTTTTAGTATACCCATTCCCCTATTTCGTTAAACATATTATTTGTTTATTTCGTTAAAAATTAGTTAACTTATACATAGAGAAAAATATGAAAGGTTGATTTTGATGAACGAGGTTACAGAGTTACTTAAGAAGCATACATCAATTAGGAAGTATAAAGAGGAACCGATTCCTGATGAGGTTCTGTATGAAATGATTCATGCCGGTCAACATGCAGCGAGTTCGAATTTTGTTCAGGCATACTCGATTGTGCGTGTGACAGATGCTGATAAAATTGAAAAGTTAGCTGAACTCAGTAATAATCCAACGCAAATCAAGTCTGCACCAGTCGTGTTGTTGTTCTGTGCTGATTTAAAATGTCTTGAGTATGCTTGTAAAGAGCAGGGAGTTCAACTTACGACAGAAGGAATAGAAAACTTCATTGTCTCAACGGTTGATACGGCGTTATTTGCCCAAAATTTTGTCGTAGCGGCGGAATCGATGGGTTATGGTATTTGTTATATCGGCGGTGTCCGTAATAATCCAGAGCAGATCAGTGAGTTAGTGTCACTACCAGATAAAGTTTACCCAGTTTTCGGTCTAACTGTCGGCGTGCCTGATGAAGAACATGAAGTCAAACCTCGCCTGCCAATAGAAGCAATTTTACACGAAGATGAGTACGATGAATCGAAGTATGAGAACATCATTAAAGATTATGATCAAAAGATGAGCGACTACTACCAGTCTCGCACGGCCAATCGTAGGAATGTGACATGGTCAGAAACAATGGCTAAGATGATGGGACAGCCACGACGTAAGCATATGAGAGAGTTTGTAGAAAAGAAACAATTTGATTTAAGTTAATGAATGAATCGGTCTCGTTGCGGGGCCGTTTTTTTGTGTGTTTAACCGCACATCGGCGAGAACACGGCGCACATCGGCGAGATTCCGACTCACTACGGCGAGAACATGCCACACTTCGGCGAAATCACGGCGCACTTCGGCGAGAATACGGCGCACTTCGGCGAAATCACGGCGCACTTCGGCGAGAATACGGCGCACTTAGGCGAGAACATGCCGCACCTCGGCGAAATCTCTGACCACTTCGGTGAGATCCCACACCACTAGCAAAACCCCCTCTCAAGCAGGCGAACCACTTAGTTGAGTAAGTCCACTCCAACCCGTCTCCGCCCAACAATATTAATAAAATAGCACCAATTTTAAAATATTCTGAAAACACATTGATATTTCATTTTCTATTCAATAAACTATAAGTAAGTCATATTTGAAACAGCAATTCCGTATAATGGAATTAATTAAAGTCCTAGGGGGGATTTTTACTTGTGGAGAAGTTGATTGGTGTTTCTGAGGCGATAGGCAACATTCGCAATGGTGACACGTTATTAGTTGGAGGGTTTGGTCTTTCGGGGACTCCGTTAACGTTAATCGATGCGCTAGCGGGTTCCGATAAGAAAGATTTGACAATCGTGAGTAATAATTTGGGTGAGGCTGGGCGTGGGCTCGGTAAGTTACTAGATTCTGGCTGTTTAAAAAAGGCGAAGGGATCCTATTTTACAACGAATCGTGAGGCGGTTCGTGCTTGGTCTGAGGGTCGCCTTGAGATTGAATTGGTACCTCAAGGGACGTTAGCTGAAGCGGTTCGTTGTGGTGGTGCTGGAATCGCTGGCTTTTATACAAAAACTGGTGCAGGGACAAAGATTGCGGAAGGTAAAGAGGAGAAGGTGTTTGATGGTGAAACGTATATCCTTGAACGGGCGATCCGTGGAAATGTTTCGCTAATCAAAGCTTTGAAAGCGGATACATTAGGTAACCTCGTGTACGATCATACCGCACGTAATTTCAACGTGGGCATGGCGACGGCTAGTGATATTGTGATTGCAGAGGTTGATGAGATTGTCGAAGTTGGCGAGATCCCACCTGAACAAGTGGTCACCCCTCATTTATTCGTGGATTATGTCGTCATGAATCGTTACGTAAAAGAAGGTGGTGTTTACGTTGAACGATGAGTTGAGAGTAAAGATTGCTAAGCGTGTAGCGCAAGAGTTGAACGATGGGGACATTGTGAACTTAGGGGTTGGCATTCCAACGTTGATTCCAGATTATTTAGGCGATAAAAAAGTGTTTCTTCACTCAGAAAATGGTCTGCTTGGGATGGGACCGACTCCTTCAGAAGACGAGATGAATATGGATTTAATTAGTGCGAGTAAAAAACCGATTACGATGGAGACTGGAGCATCGTTATTTGATAGTGCGGCATCATTTGTGATGATACGAGGTGGCCATATTGATATGGCGGTGTTAGGAGCGCTTCAAATTGATGAAACCGGTGAGATTGCGAACTGGGCAATACCTGGTAAGACGATCCTTGGTGTTGGTGGCGCGATGGATTTAGTGGCTGGCGCTAAGAAAATTATCATTGCTTCGAGTCATCTGGCAAAGGATGGCAGTCCTAAGTTGGTTAAAGCATTAAAGTTTCCAAGCAGTGGTGCTAGAAAGGTAGATATGTTGGTCACGGAGCATGCGGTTTTTAATTTTGAAAATGGCCAATGTGAATTGGTTGAGGTCATGAGTGATTTAACGATTGACGAATTGCGCGAGATCACAGGCGGACATTTTACAGTGAATAACACTTTATTGAACTATTAAAGGAGGAAATAAATATGCAACAAATCACAGTAGTCGGTGCTGGTGTTATGGGAAAAGGGATTGCTTATTCCAGTGCCATATCAGGATTTAAAGTGTTCTTAAATGATATTAGTGAAGAGGCGTTATCTAAGGCCAAGAGTGATATTGAAAAGTTACTTTCTGGCAGTGCCGAAAGAGGGTTTATCACCCAAGAACAGCATGATTCGGCTGTTCAAAATTTAGTGTACACAACAGACTTAACCGAAGCGGGAAAAGATGCTGATTTAGTGATTGAAGCTGTATTAGAGAAAATGGATTTAAAAATTAAAGTGTTTCAACAATTGGATGAGATTTGTAAAAAGGATGCCGTGTTAGCGACGAATACGTCAACTATGAGCCCGACTGAAATCGCAGCTCAAACGTCACGTCCTGGGCAAGTGGTCGCGATGCACTTCTTTAACCCAGTCCATAAGATGAAGTTAATCGAAGTGATTAAAGGTCTTGAAACTTCAGAAGAGACGGTCGCTTATGTGCGTAAAGTTACTGAACAGTTGAATAAAGAAATGGTGGAAGTGAATGAATTTCCTGGTTTTGTGACATCTCGCATGAATTGTTTAATCGGGAATGAAGCGATGAACATGTTAATGGAAGGTGTTGCGAGTGCTGAGGATATCGATAAGGCGATGAAGCTAGGTCTGAACCATCCGATGGGGCCTTTAGAGTTGGCAGATCTAGTTGGGCTAGATACGAGACTTAGAAATATGGAATATTTACATGCAACATTAGGCGAGAAATACCGCCCATCACCGTTGTTAGTAAAATACGTCAAAGCCGGTCGTCATGGACGTAAATCTGGTAGCGGTTTCTATGATTATTCTTAAAGGGGTGATTCGTTGAGTACTTACCAAAACGTCGATGTTCATAAAGAAGAAGGTATTTTTTGGCTGACTTTAAATCGCCCAGATGTTCGAAATGCATTAGACCAAACGATGCTTACGGAGATTGGTCAGGCCTTAAATGAAGCGGAGTCAGACTCGGATGTTAAAGTGATTATTTTTAAAGGTGCAGGTGGCAGGTCATTTGCGGCGGGTGCTGATATCAAGCAATTAAGTGAGCGTGAACCGTTAGAAGCATTAGTGCCTGGTATGCAAGGGCTGTATAAGAAAATAGAGGAATGCTCTAAAGCAACGATTGCGGTTGTCGAAGGCTATGCACTTGGCGGAGGTTGCGAGTTAGCATTGGCATGTGACATCAGAGTTGCGACAGAAAATGCCAAGTTAGGCTTACCTGAGTTAAATCTAGGAATTATTCCTGGAGCTGGCGGTACTCAACGTTTGTCTCGAATCGTTGGTAAAGGTCATGCGTTAGATATGATTTTAACCGGAAAAATTGTTAAAGGTGAAGAGGCAAATCGAATCGGGCTCGTTCAATATTATGTTGTAGAGGAAGAGCTTGACGAGCAGATTGATAACATCACCAAGAATATCCTCAAGAAAGGCCCTGTTGCGATCAAGCTTGCTAAACAGGCAGTTCATCACGGGTATGATTTATCGAGTGATGCGGCGATGTGGATCGAGAAACTATCACAAGCTGTCGTCTTTGGTACAGAAGATAAGCAAGAGGGCACGAGTGCATTTTTAGAGAAACGAGAACCAGAATTCAAAAATAGATAAGGGAGTTGTCGTCATTGGATTTTAATTTATCAGAAGACATAGAATTTCTTAGATCAAACGTGCGTAAATTCGTTAGGGATGAAGTGGAACCATTAGCGATGAAAATTGAAGAAGATAACGAAATTCCTAAAGAAATCGTTGAAGCATCTAAGGAAATGGGGCTTTTCAGTCTTAGTATTCCAGAAGAATACGGTGGCTTGGGGCTTGATATGGTTGGTAAGTGTGCCATCTATGAAGAGCTTGGTAAAACTCATAATGGTTACACGACATTGATCGGGGCTCACACAGGCATTGGTTCAGTAGGTATTGTAGAGCTTGGCACGGAAGAACAGAAACAAAAGTACTTACCTAAAATGGCAACTGGAGAATATATTGGTGCATTTGCTTTAACGGAACCTAGTGCAGGGTCGAACGCGGCAAACTTGAAAACAACGGCTGTTAAAAAAGGTGATAAATATATTTTAAATGGTTCTAAGCATTACATTACCAATGCTGTGGATGGGCAAGTGTTTACGGTTATGGCTGTCACTGATCCAGAAAAAGGCGCAAAAGGGATCACATCTTTTATCGTCGAAAAAGACTTTCCTGGATTTAAGCTTGGAGCTGTTGAAGAGAAAATGGGTCTTCGTGGCTCACACTCGGCGGAGTTATTTTTCGAAGACATGGAAGTACCTGAAGAAAATGTGTTAGGTGAAGTGAATCGTGGTTACGTGAACGCTCTTAAGATTCTAGCAAATGGTCGTGCAGGATTAGCTGCTAGAAACCTAGGTTCTTGTGAAAAATTACTAGAACACTGTCTAGAGTATGCAAATGAACGCACACAGTTCGGTAAGCCGATTATTGAGATTCAGGCGGTACAGCATATGTTATCTGAAATGACGATGATGATTGAAACGTTGCGCTCATTAACTTACCGAGTGGCTTGGATGACAGATCAGGGCAAGCGTGTTGTGAAAGAAGCAGCAATCGCAAAATTATATGGATCTGAAGTTTATAACAAAGTAGCTGATTTAGCCGTACAAATCCATGGTGGTATTGGTTACATGAAAGATTATCCGATTGAGCGTTATTTCAGAGATGCTCGTATTACAAAAATCTATGAAGGTACATCAGAGATTCAGAGAAACATTATTGCTGGCGAATTAATTCGTGAAACACGAAAATAATGGAGGTGGCGAACGTGCAAGAAGCTTATATTATTGATTCCGTCCGTACAGCAGTTGGCAGAATGGGTGGTGCCCTTAAAAATGTTGAAGTAGATTATTTAGCTGAGAAAGTCATCCGCGAAGCACTAAAGCGTACGAATCCCGACATTGATGTTGATGAAGTAATACTTGGTCAGGCCAAGCAAAGTGCTGACACATCGAACTTGGGACGTCTAGCTGCATTACGTGCGGGTCTACCTGAAACTGTAACAGGATATACGGTACATCGTCAGTGTGGCTCTGGTTTGCAGGCGATTAATAATGCGGATATGCAAATCAAACTTGGCCTTTCTGATGTGATTGTAGCTGGTGGGGCTGAGAGCATGAGTACGGCTCCATACTATATTCGTAATGCGCGTTATGGTTATAAGGCAGGAAATGGCATGATTTTAGATCCGAATACCGAGAGCCAGCCATGTTCACAGCCACGTGAAAAATACGGTGACTTAACGATGGGTTACACAGCGGAAAATTTAGCAGAACAGTATAACATTTCACGTGAAGAACAAGATGAATTTGCTCATCGTAGTCAAGTTTTAGCTGATGAGGCAATTAAATCGGGACGTTTTGAAAAAGAAATTGTACCTTATGAAGTTAAAGAACGAAAGCAGACGGTCGAATTTAAGGTGGATGAACATCCGAGGTTAACGTCGGTTGAGAAACTTAGCACGTTACCAGCTGTCTTTAAAGAAGGTGGATCAGTCACGCCGGGTAATGCGTCAGGTCGTAATGACGGGGCTGCCGCAGTCGTAATGATGAACGGGGACAAAGTGAAAGAGTATGGGTTAAAGCCTAAGGCCAAAATCATTGCACAAGCTGTAAGTGGTGTTGGCCCTGAGGTTATGGGAATCGGTCCTGTTCAATCGACTCAAAAGGCTCTTAAGCAATGTGGGTTATCAATTGATGACATCGGATTGATTGAGTTAAATGAAGCTTTTGCAGCTCAAGCTTTATCAGTTATTAGAGAAGCTAACATGGATTTAGAAAAAGTAAATGTCAATGGAGGAGCCATCGCTCTTGGACACCCAATTGGTGCAACAGGTGCCATCTTAATGACAAAGCTTTTACATGAAATGGAGCGCCGCGGTGAGAAATATGGCCTTGTGACATTGTGTATCGGTGGCGGTCAAGGCATCTCTACGATTGTTGAATATTTAGATTAAGATAAAAGCCAGTAATCATACATTACTGGCTTTTCTTAAAAGGTAGGAGGAATTGATATGCAAGATCAACCTCAAGTTGTACAGATTTTACCGATGTACCACCCGAAAGGTGAAGAAGTTCTCAAAGATTTGGCTGGTGTCAAAAAGTTTAATGATTTTGACGAGGCAACCATTATTAACTATCTAGAAAATAACCATGTTGACGGTATTATTCTACGTGCTCCTGCTAAGATTACGCCTGCTATTATAGACGCTGGTAAACATTTAAAGGCTATATCAGGAGCAGGAATTGGCGTAGATAATATTGATGTTGACCACGCCACTAATAAAGGTATTAAAGTATTACATGCACCTAAGATCAACAGTCAAGCAACCGCAGAACATACAGTCGGTCTCATCATGGCCGTCATGAAAAACATTGTACCTTTCCATGAAGAAATGAAAAAAGGAAATTTTGGTTATCGAGATGGCCGATTCACTTTTGAATTAAAAGGCAAAACTCTAGGTTTGGTTGGCTTTGGCTCTATTGCACAAAAAGTTGCATCCATTATGGCAAGAGCATTCGATATGAACGTCATGGTTTACGTTAGAAGAATGACAGAAGAGAGGGAGGAGATTCAAAAAGAACTAGGCTATCAATTTACTATGGATGTAAATGAGGTTTTTGAAAAGTCGGATGTGATAAGTGTCCACATCCCATTAAATCAAAACACTCAACAGTTTATAAATATTAAACATTTTGAGCTAATGAAACCTAATGCCGTATTTATTAATACAGCAAGAGGTGGTGTTATTAACCAAGACGATCTCACTCAAGTTTTACGAGACAAAAGAATTTTAGGTGCAGGGGTTGATGTCTATGACCCAGAACCACCCATTAGCAATCATCCATACTATGAACTCGATAATATAGTAATGACACCACATATTGGTGGTATTAGTGAAGAAGCAGCGAGAGAAACAACTGAAACAATAACGAGGAATTTAATTAAAGCTATTAAAGGTGAACAGGTTGAAACAATCGTTAATTAAAGAAGGTGAATAGGATGAATGTTGATCATAAAGAAGCATTTGAGAAAAGTCCTTTTTGGAATTTCGTAGGTTTAGAGCTACATGAAGCAAATACAGGGAACGTAAAGCTGAAGTTACCTATTAAAGAAGAGTTTACAAATGTTAGAAACACCGTCCATGGTGGTATTCTTGTATCAATGGTAGACACAACGATGGGTTTTACATGTAAATCACTCGACTACGATGAAGTGGTGACTCTTCAACTAAATACGAATTTTATTAAATCGGTATCGAGTGGAGCATTGTATTCGGAAGGTAGAATTATCTCACGAACCAAATCAACTGCCATTGTAGAAGGTCAAATTTTCGATGAAGAAGGTGACCTCGTGTTACATGCGAATGGTTCATTTAAATTAATTAGGAAAGATTCTGTATGATTCAGACAAGAGTTACTGAATTATTAGGCATTCAGCATCCTATTATTCAAGGAGGACTACAAGGTCTAGGGACATCTGAACTTGTTTCACGAGTGTCTGAAGCGGGTGGTCTTGGCTTGATTACAGCAGGAAGTTATGAATCAAAAGAAGAAATGCTAGCAGACATCAATCGAGTTCGCGCTGTTACCGAACGTCCATTTGGCGTTAACATCGCAATCGGGATCCGTAAACCAATGGATGAATTTGTAGAAGGCGTGGTTGAAGCAAATGTTCCAATCGTCTTCACATCTGGCAACAATCCTGAGCCTTACATGAATAAGCTTAAGGATAATGGTACGATTGTCGTCCATGTTGTTCCAAATTTAAAGTTTGCTAGAAAGGCTGAGGCATTAGGATGTGATGCGGTTGTTGTTAATGGATATGAGGGCGGGGGACACCCAGGTACAGAAGACACAACAAGTCTCATTTTAGTACAAGAAGTAGCCTCCAAGATTTCCATACCGGTCATTGCGGCTGGAGGGTTTGCAACTGGTAAGTCTATTTTAGCTGCTCTATCATTGGGAGCTGAAGGAGTTCAGATGGGGACTCGCTTTTTATTATCTAAAGAAATTATCTTGCATCAAACAATTAAAAGAAAGTTAGCCGAACTAGATATAGATGACACAACCATTGTCAAAAAATCGATTGGTAAGCCAAATCGTGTGTGGAAAAGTGATCATGCGCAAGAGTTGGTTCGCTTAGAAACGAAAGGTGCTTGCTTTGAAGATATTTTCCCTTACATAAGTGGAGAGTCTTATAAAGAACTAATCTATAAAGGTCATATAACTAAAGGGGTTATGTCTTTAGGCCAAACGGTAGGTTTAGTTAGTGAGATTCAGTCGGTTGAAGAAATATTTAACCAATTACTAGATGAGTATAAAATAAGCTTGGAGAAAGTTAATCAGTTTAGTTACAAGTTGAGTTAATGAATTCATTTAATGGAAGCCGGGATTTTTTGTGGTCTATTTTATTTTTGTTTTCTTCATGTGTTTATATTATATTTTTCAAAGTTTTGTAGATCATCCGTTAATAACATATGGATACATGCTTATATGTTTATTAGTTTTTATAATGGCTTTCAATAAATTGAGGGTTAAAACAAAGGTATTTACTGGATCATTATTTTTATCGGGTGTCATTATACATTTTCTATACGGAAACACAGGGATCTATATATTAGATGGGATTACACAGAATTTAGCTCTGTTATCAATCATTCTATTAGCTCCTCTTATTTCAATTCCGTTGAAGCAAGAAGGTGTTATAAGAAGTATAGTATCAGATTTGAAGGATATGAAAGATGACTTGAAGCGGACTTATTATGGTGTATTTCTATTTGTATTTATGTTGTCACCAATATTAAATATGGGTTCATTGCGTATCGTTCATAGTTTTATCTCTGAATTAAATGTACCGCCCAAAATACTGTCTAACGCATACTATAACGGATTTACACCTGCCGTGTTATGGTCACCATTCTTTGCCTCGGTAGGAATTGTATTATATACTGCAGACTTATCCTTTAAAGCTTATCTTCCTATAGGTCTATTGTTTTCGTTTGTTCAGATTGGTATAGCTTTGTGGATTTTAAGAGATGTGACAATAACCGATATAAACAAAAGTGAAAATAAGCATAACTACCAAGTGTTACTTTCTTTTATTTTATATGTGTTATTTATTCTTATTACACTAGTTGTACTAGAAAGTTTAACAGGTTGGTCGATGTTATTATTAGTGAGTATTTTATGTCTAGCGATTCCAATGGCTTATCAAGTCTTTCGATTTAATCTACAATCTATTAAGACTGAAATTATGGCTTACATAGAACAAATAAAGCACCATTCAGGTATGGAAGTCGCATTATTTTTGAGTGCAGGTTTATTTGGGAACGCATTGCTACACACGCCAGTAGTTGCTGGTTTAAGAACGATCATCTTATGGTCATCTGAAATATCGATTTTTTTACTATTTTTATTGATTATTTTATTTGTTACGTTATTGGCTATGTTTGGTATTCATCAAATTGTTAGCGTTCCAATTGTTTTAACGATTATAGTTACATCAAATGTAGACGTTAGCGTGTTTGCGGCGGCTTTTATGTGTATATTTACATGGATGTTATCTGCTAGTATAAGCCCTTTAAATGCCTTAAATATTATTATTAGTTCTTGCGTTCGAACTAATGGGATTAAGGTAGCGTATAAGTGGAACGGTCAATATTTTGTCTTATTGACATGTGCAGCTATGATTTACGTTTATATCATTAATATCATGACTTAAAGCATTTCTGTAAGTGGATTATAATGGTAATATAGAGTTTAGAATATTAAGGAGTATTAATAATGAGTAAAAGTTTAGTCAAAGCGATTAATTTACTAGATTGTTTTAAAAATCAATCATCCTTGACCTTATCTGATTTAACAGATATCTCAGGGTTACCTAAGACAACTGTATTTAGACTTATATCTTCATTAGAGGAAACGGGATTAATCATTAAAGATCGGAATTCTCAACATGAAGTGTCATATCGTTTAGGGTTAAGGTTATTACAATACGGTAATATGGTGAAAGAAGGTTTAACATATAATAAAATAGCTCTTCCATATATGGAAGAATTAAATGAACAACTTGATGAATTAGTTCATTTAACAATTGAAGAAGGCGATCAAGCTGTTTATGTTGAAACAATGGGGAGTAAGAAACCTGTTCGTCTAGTCGTGAAAGTAGGGCAACGAGCGCCATTATATGCTGGGTCCGCTCCTAAGGTTTTATTGGCATATAAGAGTGAAAAAGAGATTGAACATTATTTAGATCATATCGAAATTAAAAAGCTAGCTCTTAATACCATTACTGAAAAAGATGATATTAAGAAAGACTTAAAAATTATTAGAGAACGAGGTTATTCGGTTTCCCGTTCCGAGCATTTCAAAGATACGGTCGGATTCTCTGCGCCTATTTTTGATTACAATGGAAATGTAGTTGCAGCACTGGGAGTTAGCACGCCTATGCGTGAATTAACTGAGCAAGACGAGGAAGAGATTTTAAAGAGTGTGATTGAGAATAGTGAAAAAATATCTAAGGAGCTTGGGTATCAAGGATAAAAAGAGGACAGGTAAGACACTGCTTAAAAGGAATTTCACACAAAAAAGCCAACGAGTTTTTACCCCGTTGGTTTCAGTTAAGGGTTGTTATGTTGGAGGAAGTAGATAATACTTGTCCTATTTTATTATCTAAGTGTCGATCAAGTGACAGATATGGAAGAGAGGTTTCGAAGTCATTAGAGTGGTAGAATAGCTTGACTAACTCACTATGTTCATTGAACGTTAATAGCAGGTAGAGATCTTTCTTGAGGTTTCGGTAATAATGCTGTTGCTTATCACTCATCCACGATTCGCAAAAATAGTCGTACAAGTAATAGTCATGCCTGATCTTAATCACACCAAGCCCTGCGCTAAATGCATTGGAAACATGAACAGGGTGTTCTTGTATTTTAAAAAGGTAGTTGTTTATACTGAATTCATTTATGACTGGGTAGAGTGCGCGATAAGGTTTGCCAGTTTGATTTAAATGGCCTTCTAATATATTGTAATTGATTTTGATAAAATCAGTGTGCGGGATATTAGTATATTCATAGATCGGCACAAACACAGACCCAGTATCTACCATGTAACTCACATTGGTATAATCAACATTTTCTTTGAGTCTGTAGGCTGGCTTAAAGCTTTTTAGTGTGTTCATTTATTCCACACCTCTTTCGGGGAAATTTGTTGCTCTAAAGCACCCACTCTGCAATAATTGTCGATTTTTTTGTTTTTAAGTATTTTATCACAATAATATATACAAGTAAACAATATATTTTGAAAAATCTGATAATTAATGTTTTTTAACTTTTAAAACATCAAACCAGATTTGAGCGACACATGAGGCGATTACACGATCACAACAGTGTGTTTAAACGACACACGAGGAAATATTGCGATCATTTAAGTGAATTTAAACGACATTCGGGTGAAGGTGTTAAATGAAAAACCGTTCATGGCGACGTGAACGGTTTCCTTATACAATATAATACATCCCTACCATCAATAGATAGAAGACGCCATATAACATGAGTGCATATTGCCAGTTCATTTTCATCCCAACGTGGACGGAGTTTGTGTTAGTCAAGTTTCCGACCATTAAGTTCGTTGCCGATAGTGGCGAGACAAGAATCGTAATCATCCAACCTGATAGTAATCCGATACTTAGTAATAGATGATCACCTGCGAACAATGGGCTTGAGCTTAGCGTGATTGCAAGTGCCGTGTTCGTGATGATAGGGTGAACGCCTATAAATGATAGTAGGTTTACGACTAATGCCAACACTGGTAACAAGATTAACAAATGATTGATGCCGCTTACTTCAATTAAATAAATAATCCACTCGCTTGCCCCAGCATCGAGAATCGCAACGCCAAACACACCAGCTGCGATAAACAACGACAATTCGTTACCCATTTTCGGAAGCCTGCCTTGTGTGTAATCGAGTAATTCTTTTCCGAACGCTTTAGGTGATTGGTAAAACAATGACCAAACCGTTGATACGACAATCGCCATGATTGGAATAATCGTTAAAACCGATAAGTCAACAAAATGTTCAATGGTCATTGTAATGACAGTCATTCCGATGATAATCATCAACAATTCGATTAATTTGCGCTTAGCTTTTCCAATCGGAACTTCGCCTTCATTTTCTACAATTTTAATCGGCTCGCTAATTTTTCCCATTGTGAAGAGTCCAAGAATGAATCCTGCCAATGCAAAAACAAATCCATAAGGGAAGAGCTGCGCCCAGGTCACGTCAAAGTAAGATAAGATAAGTGCGATCGAAATAAAGTAAGGCGACCATAAGAAGCATAAGGAAAATCCTCTAACGAGTGCTCGGATTCGCGTATCACGATAGTCGATGAAGGAGGACGTTTCCGTTAAGTGATACATAATCGGGATGGTCCCGAGATTCATGACAGAGCCAATACTTAATAGGGTTATTTTTAAGTATGTATAGAGCTGCCTTGATGTTTTAATGTAGTAATTAAACACCGTGTTCATATAGTTTAAGTATTGGCCTGTCCGAATTGGAAGCGAGATTAATGGAACAAAGATAAAAATCGCCAGTAAGCCAACATTCTCTCGCATCCCATGGAAGAGCGTAATCAATCCATCACCATTTAAAAGCATCAGAAAGCTTGAAATGAGTAGTGTGCCGATTAAAATCATGGGTGTTTTTCCTAAATAAGGGATATAGGAAATGACGGTAATCGTGGCGAATAGACTGACGAGTATTGGTAAAAGTTCAGAATCTAAGAATTGCGATGTTAAGTAGGTTAAACCCATGAGTAATGCTGCAACGGGTCTAATGATGATCCACTTCATGTTGATACTCCCTTTTAGTTCAAGTTAGTTAATATTATAGGTGTTTTAGTAGCTCTTGTCATGGCGTTAACTCGGGTCCATATATAAGGCTTGAATATAAGGTGGGTTTGGATCGTGTTCGACTAAGGAGTGATGGACATCGATTTGTTTTCGTTTAGGAAATTTCACAAGACCTTCTTCAGCGAGTTCATTTAAAACGGTGGAGACTGACTCTCTGCTTGCTCCAATCATGTTGGCTAATTCTTGTTGGGTGATGGGTAATGTAATGGTGTAATACTCTTCATCTTGAGATGGCTTGTTGTATCGGTTGTGTAGAGACTGAAGAAGATGAATCACTTTATCTCGACAGTTGTCTAAAGCCATCATTTTAAGGCGTTGTTCACGTTCTTGGAGGCGTTCGCTTAGTGTTTCTAATGCTTTTTGAAATAAAGCTGGGTACTTGCTGGCTAGGGACATGAAGCTTTGTTCATCGATGGAACAAAAGTGGGTTGGTTCGATTGCCTCGACATAAGCGTCATCGCAGTTAAGGGAAATAGACTTCATTTTTCCAAAAGTACTGCCGGGACCTAAAATACTATACGTAAACTGTTTTCCCTCATCGTTCATTGTATAAATTCTCACGGAGCCTTCTTTGATGAAACATAACTCTTGTTGTGTGGCGTCAGGTGTTCTAATGATATCATTTCTTTTGAAATGAGTGTGTTTAATACACTTAACCACATCTTGACTTGCAGGAGGTGTAACCTGGTCCAAAAAACCGATTTTCGATAGATACCACATCTCGTCGTATTTCATCAAAGTTCCTCCTAAAAATTTTTTATAAATGTTAAGTATCTAACAGAATTATATAATATTTTAGAATAGTATTAAAGATAAGTTATATGGGTTTATTAGAAAAGGCAAACTACTTGAAAGGGTGGGACGCAAAGCTAGTGGTCTAAGGGTGTGGGGAACCTATGATGGCACGGCTGCCTCTTATGAAGTGGGGAGGAAAACGAACGGTGACGCTTTCAGAAAAAAGTGAAGTTGTTTTGTTGGATCGAGAATGGGTTGAGCTTATAAGAGAGGCAAAGAAGTTAGGGTTAAGCGTTAAGGAAATTGAGACTTTTATAAAAGATAAAAGTTAATATTTTCCTGTATATTCTTAACAACATTTTAGATGGCCTTCAATAAAATGGAGTAAAATCTATTTTATATTGGAGGTTTTTTTGTGGCGAAAATTCCAGTCATTATTGATACGGATCCTGGCATTGATGATTTCATGATGCTTATTGTTGGATTGGCACATGAAAAAATCGATGTTCGTTTAATTACAACAGCTGCTGGCAACCAAGAACAGGATAAAACTTATGAAAATGCCTTAAGGATGGTTAGTTATCTAGGAAAAGATGTGGAAGTTGCTCGTGGCTTGGATCGGCCGATTTTTAAGGAGTTAGAAACTGCGCCAGATTTTCATGGTGAGACGGGGACTGGGAAAGTGCTTTTTCCTGATCCTGTCATCGAAGGAAGTCAACGACCAGCCATTTCAGCCATGTATGATGTTATTATGACTTCTGACGAACCGATTACGATTGTGACGAGTGGACCTTTGACCAATGTCGGAATGCTTCTAAATGCTCATCCTGAGGTAAAATTTAATATAAAGAAAATCTCGATTATGGGTGGAGCGGCAATGGGAGGGAATGTCATTCCGACAGCGGAGTTTAATATTTATGCCGACCCTGACGCTGCAGAATTGGTGTTTCGCTCAGGTGTACCAGTCGTCATGAGTGGGCTTGATGCCACAAGGGAAGCTTACTTACTAGAGTCAGAGATTGAAGCGATTCGTGAAATTGGTACGGATTTAGCGGAAAAAGTGTATAAGATGTTGAAGTTTTATCAAGAAGCGGCAGAAGGATCACCATTTAATGTACCTTACTTTGAAGATGTGGTGAGGCTTCATGATGCGTGTGCCATTGCTTATGTGATTGACCCTAGTTTGTTTAGAGGAAATTTTTATTATGTCACGGTTGAGAGGGCGTCACCATTAACAGCTGGGACCACATTTGTGGATTATTTAAACACATTAGATATGCAGCCAAATGCATATGTGTTATATGATGTGAATCGCGATGAGTTAGTTAATTTGTTTTTCGATGCGCTTCACCAATACTAGGTTGCACAGTGAGTGAATCTCTAGTATAATGCCCAATTGTGTGTTTGAGTTTTAAAAGAAAGGGGCATTCGATGAGTTTCCCAAGATTATTAGAGTTGGAGTCTGAGAAAACTCAAGAAGAACGTCAAGATGAACTTGAGAATATGGAGTTTCAAGTCTTTCGAATGCGTGAAAATATGAAAGAAATCTCAAAGAAATATGAAATCGTCGGCATTGATCAAACGAAACAAGACCATTGGGTGATTGTGTTTAAAGATGCGGATGATGAACAGGCACAGCTTATGGTAAATGATTGCGAAGGGCCGTTTAAAGGACATTGGGATTCTTGCATGCAACTAGAATTTAAAGATGAACGTACAGTTCATATTAATGATATAAAAGGGCCTGAAGATCGAGGCTATGGTTCAATTTTAATGAACCATTTAAAAGATTTAGTAAAAGAATTTAATTATCAATATATTACAGGTGATTTGGTCGAACGTGATTGGGATCATTTGAACCGTTTGACGCACTTTTATGAAAAGCATAATTTTGATGTTGAGGTAGATTACGACCATCAAAAAGGCGAAATTATTTGGTATGGTGATTTATAATGGAGTAGTTCAGTTTTAAACTGGACTGCTTTTTATTATAGGTTGTCATGTTCGTATCGTTATAGAAATTTTTTGGACTGTAAGTAATTTGAGTGCGATGAGCGAAGGTGGCGACTCCAGGTCGGCTAAAAGCGGCCACGTCCTGCACCTGCGATTACTCGGCGCAAACTTAGTCAATGAAGTAGTGCAAGTAGCATTTGTGGCCAACGCCGACACTAAAACGTCCAGTTCGTCGCGGGAATAGCACGAGCTGAGGGGCCACAGGATGTGGGTCAGTTCGGCGTTGCAACACGGATGTTGCGAACTTAGCCGAACATCAATAATACCCGAACGAGTTGTACGAGTTCGGAGAAGTTGAAGTCGTGCCCACGGAAAGCGTCCACCGAAAGCGAATCACAGCAACAATCAAAAAAACGGCCGATAATCTCGCGACTGGAAGGAAATTTTAATCATTTGATAAAATAATACAATACATATAACACCGAAAGAAGGGTAACCATGGAGGAGACAGCCTATTCATTTAGGGACAGGCGTTTTTGGCAGTTGTCACTTGGGTTAATGCTGGCATCTGTGTTTGTGTTTTCGAATTTATATATTGTTCAGCCAATCTTGCCTATTTTGGCTAAAGAGTTTGATGTTTCGGCTACGGAATCGAGTTTGCTATTTTCGGTAGCATCTTTTTCATTAATGATTAGTTTACTAGCGTTTGGATTTATATCTGATCGAATTGGACGTTTAGGTATTTTAAAATGGACGATGCTGTTATCAGTCGTGCCGCTCTTCATCATGCCCATGGTGGATTCGTTTTATGCGTTGGTGTTTCTAAGGTTATTGGTTGGCATTTTTGCCGCAGGATTACCGGCTGTAGCGGTTGCTTACATCTCAGAAGAGGTGTCACCTGGCAGCCGTGCACTAGCTGTGACGATTTATATTGCAAGTAATGCTTTAGGTGGTATGGCCGGACGAGTTTTTGGAGGCTTTTGGGCAGAGACATTTACGTGGCAATCGAGCTTTTATGTGTTAGGGATTTTTGGAGTGATTATTTCCTTACTATGTGTGTTTGTTTTACCAAAGTCACAGTACTTTATTAGTTCATCGAAGCCTTACTCAGAAGACCTTAAAGGCATGTTTATACATTTGAAAAATCCGAAGCTTATTTATGCATTCGTCTTCGGCATGATGATTCAGGTCAGTTTTTCAGGTGTATGGGTTTACTTGCCGTTCTATTTAGAAGGGGATCCATTTTTCTTATCCATTCAAGTCATTTCGTTACTTTTTTTAACGTACTCAATGGGGGTCGTTGGCTCGCCAATTGCAGGAAAGCTTGCGGATTTATATGGTACCGTCAAAATCTTGTTCTCTGGGCTGATCATTATGGTGCTTGGCGTGTTGATCACAGTCATTCCAAATGTCATTGTGATTGTCTTTGGGTTAGCCGTCATGTGTTTAGGTTTTTTCACAGCCCACTCATTGACATCTTCATGGGTTGGAGCAGCAGCTCAACACCACAAAAGTGGCGCAACCAGCATTTATTTGTTTAGCTATTATATTGGTGTAACCATTGGCGGTACAGGGGTCGGAGTGATTTGGACTTCCATGGGCTGGACTGGCGTCATTTTGGTTTCGGCTATTTTGCCGTTAATGTCAGGTTGGTTTTTTTATAGAAAAATTCAATAAAAAGGGAAGAGGCTGGGACAAAAGAAAAGTAGCTTAACAAAAAACGAATATTGAGTTTTATTAGCGTAGTCAAAATGCGCAGACTCCTGGTCGGCTAAAAACGGCCACGTCCTGCGCCTGCGATTACTCGGCGCAAACTTAAGCAAAGATGTAGTACAAAAAGCATTTGTGGCCAACGCCGACACTAGACCGTCCAGGTCGTCGCAGAACAGCACGAGCTGAGGGGCCACAGGATGTGGGTCAGTTCGGCGTTGCAACATGGATGTTGCGTATTTAGCCGAACATCCTTAAACTCCGAACGAAAGTGAGTTTGGGGAAGTTGAAGCCGTGCCTGCGGAAAGCGAAGCATTTTGACGCAGCTAAAAATTGAAGACGAATATTAGGAGTCAAGTTACTCCTAATATTCGTCTTCTCTAAGGATAAGATATCTTTTGTCCCAGCCTCTTCCTTTTTCTGTTAAAAAATATTGATTTTGTTGTTCTTCAATGAAGTTTGCTTCCTCGAGTTCACGTAAGGCACTTTTTACTTTGAAAACAGGAAGCTTAACACCTAACCGTATGTCTTGAAAGGTGTGGTCATGTTCAATAACTGATAAAAATAACTCGAGTTGAGATGGTGCTAAAGACGTTTCGTTTTTACCGCATGGCATTGCGTTCACCTATAATTTTTTCTTAGCTAAATACCAGTCAATCACTTCGACGCTGTCATCGTTTGCGCGTTCTTCTGCTTGTTGTTGTGAAGCTGGTGGTGGAACTAAAACATCATCACCTGGCGTCCAGTTGGCTGGTGTTGATACTTGGTGCTTAACATTTGTTTGTAACGCTTCGACAAGTCGAACGATTTCTGCCATGTTACGACCTGTTGTTAACGGATAATAAATAATCGCTTTGATGACTTGCTTGTCGTCAATTACAAAAACTGCACGACTTGCTTCAGTACCACTATCATTTGGATGAATCATACCGTATTTCGTTGCCACGTCTTTACTTAAGTCCGCGATCACTGGAAATTCAATTTTTGTGTTGAAGTTTTCTTCAATATTACGAACCCATGCAATGTGCGATTGATTGCTATCCACACTTAAGCCTAATAGTTCCGTGTTTAATTCTCTTAGTTTCGGGTAAATTTCTTGAAAAGCCACAAATTCTGTTGTGCAAACTGGTGTGAAATCAGCTGGGTGTGAGAATAGTACTAACCACGACCCTTTATAATCTTCTAATTTCACCGGGCCATGTGTCGTAGTCGCTTCAAAATTTGGTGCCGGATCCCCAATACGAGGTAAGCTTACTGGTTGCTGTTGTTCTTCTGACATAAACGAATTCCTCCTTAACTTATAATTCCTATAAGTTTAGTATGATTTATTATATTCTTATCATAACAAAAGTGAACCAACATTCCAAAATGATTTGCATTAATTTTTGGAAAACTCTTTATGTTGAGGTGTAATGTCTCATAAATTTAGTTGCGATGTCCTATAAATGTCTCAAAATACCCTAAAACGACAACGCAATGCCTTGTTTCTGCAAAATTCGATTCCGAAAAATCAAAGCTAATGTCCAAAAAAAACATAAAAATTCCTCTTTTCAACCATATTATGAAAAGGATTAATAGAAGTAGAAGGAGGTTTAACATGTCTAAAGAGAAGAGCCAATATGGCGGTGGCCGTCCCGTTATGAAGGAAAATGGAGTGATTGTCCGTCGTAAAGGTGATGATTGGATTGTTCACATGGTGAATCAAGAAGATGACTATGAAACGTTTGATACAGAGAGACAAGCGTTAAAACGTGCTGATGAAATCTCAGATGAATACGAGTCGTATGTACAAGTTCGAGATGAAGAAGGGGACGTAGATGAGAATTATAATTATGACGATGTACAGTAAAAGAGCAGTGGACAAAGTTTCCACTGCTCTTATCGTTTAACCGCCAAAGAAGAAGTCGACAACATTTCCTGCGGTTGAAGAGTTTTTGTTATAGAATTCGGAGTAGCCGCAGTTTTTACAGAAGACCACAATAAACTTATTGTGCTGAACATCAAACATTTTGGATAAACCAGTTCCAGTCATGGCTACTTCTTTTTGTCCAGCTTCAGTATGACCACATTTTATACAACCGTATGCCATATTATTTTCCCCCTTTATAACCTGTTTTAAATATCTCTTGTACTCGATGTGTCGTGACATAGGCTTCAGGATCTAGTTTTTCAATAATTTTTCTAAGTTGAACAATTTCTCGTTTGTTAATGACGATATAGAGGACTTCTTTATTCAAGTTAGAATATCCACCGCGTCCTTCGAGCACCGTCACCCCACGAGCCATTCGTCTAGTAATATCATCTAGGACTTTTTCGCCTTCGCTTGAAATAATCATGACGGCTGTACGTTGACTAGCACCCTCAACTACTAAGTCAATGACTTTCGAGCCGACGTATACTGCGATTAGGGTGTACATTGCTTTTTCCTGACCGATGACAAATGCTGAGGCGAGAATAATGATGACATCTATGACAAAAATTGTTGGTCCGACATCCCAACCTGCTATTTTATTTAACATTTTAGCTAAAATAGTTGTCCCGCCGGCTGTACCACCTGATCTGAACATTAGTCCTATTCCAAGACCAACAAAAATTCCAGCAAAAAGCGCTGCCAGAAGGGTGTCTCCAACAATTTCCTGTCCCCAGCCCTCAGTTAAATAAAGGAAGAAAGAAGACATTCCGAACGATAAAATTGTATAAATGGTTGCACGTTTCGTGAAAAACTTATACCCAAGTGCTAGTAAGGTGGCATTAAGTAAAAAGTTCATTAAGGCAGGGGACCATTCAAATAAATAGAACGTAATGATGGTAATCCCAATGACGCCACCTTCTGATAACGTATTTGGAATCGCAAAATAGTTGATTCCAAAAGCGAATGAGAACGCACCAAATAATATAAATGCAAGATCTTTTATATTACGAAGCATTGAATGACCCCCATAGATTTGTATTATTTTTATTTTAGCAATGTTTGAATGTGGTTAAAAGTGGAATAGCTAAAGTAAAGCATATATGGAGGTGTTTAACATGCCTTATGATCGAAATGATTATCCAAGTTCATTGAAAAACTTAAACGAAGCAACACGACTAAAGGCTATTGAGATTATTAATGCCATGTTGGAAGAAGGCTATGAGGAGGACGAAGCTATTCCAATTGGAACGGAACAAGCTAAAGAATGGTATGATAACGCAAACGATCAAGATCGACAGGAGATGCGTGATAAGTCTGCTAAGGAGTTAAAGGACCATGACGATCATAATAGTCGACCTGAACTGATGGGCCGAGGTGTGATGGTGACTAAGCATGAGGATGGTTGGGCTGTACAGACTAAGACAGCTGATCAAGCTTCGGATGTGTTTGAGTATAAGGAAGATGCTGTTGAGAGAGGAAGCGAGATTGCAGAGAATAAAGGGACGTATTTAGAGGTGCAGGATTCTAATGGAAAGGTTTTGCGTACACATTCGTATGAAGATTAACAAAATCCGCTGTCATGGCGGATTTTAATTTTTATTTCAGAAAAATTCCTTTCGTATGTTATAATCTTTAAAAAGTTTTCTTAAAAATTAGACAGATTTTGATAGAGTGGGAGGAGACAACATGAATTTTGATAGCATGTATTATCCGTACGCGTCGAGACGTAATGCGGTTTATAGTAAAAATGGAATGGTGGCAACATCTCAGCCACTTGCAGCTGAAGCTGGGATTGAGATGATTCGTAAAGGTGGAAACGCAGTGGATGCAGCGATTGCAACTGCTGCGGCCTTGACGGTTGTTGAGCCGACATCCAATGGTATTGGGTCTGATGCGTTTGCGATTGTATGGGTTGATGGAAAAATTCATGGACTCAATGCAAGTGGTTACGCTCCACAAAACATTTCGATAGATAAGCTTAAAGCTGAAGGGTACGAAGAGGTGCCGACGTTTGGAAAAGTGCCAGTGACCGTGCCGGGAACACCGGCTGCTTGGGCGGAGCTTTCAGAACGTTTTGGCGTGCTGCCTTTTGAGGACTTGTTTGAACCAGCGATTCGATACGCAGAAGATGGCTTTCCGCTCAGTCCAACGCTTGCGTTTCATTGGGAATCAGCTTTTAAAAAATTTAAAGAGATTTTTAAAGATGAGATTTTTGAGAACTGGTTTAAGACGTTTGCACCAGAAGGACGAGCACCTAAAGCAGGTGAGATGTGGAAATCTCCTGGGCATGCGCGTGGATTAAGAGAAATCGCGACTTCGAAGGCAAAATCGTTTTATTCAGGAAACTTAGCTAATGAAATCAATCAGTTCTTCAAGGAACATGATGGTTACTTAACGAAAGAGGATTTAGAGACGTATCAACCTCAATGGGTGGACCCTATTAAAGTTAACTATCGTGGATATGATGTATGGGAAATCCCGCCGAATGGTCAAGGCATTATTGCCTTAATGGCATTAAACATTTTGAAAGGTTATGAGTTTACCGAAAAAGATTCGGTTGATACGTATCATAAGCAAATTGAGGCTATTAAGTTAGCTTTCACGGATGGATTAGAGTATATTACTCAACAGGACCACATGGATGTATCGGTTGAGCAGTTATTATCAGATGCATATGCTGATGAGCGACGTGAGTTAATTGGGGATAAAGCACTTGATCCAACCCCTGGTGAGCCGCAACGGGGTGGAACGGTATATCTATCAACTGCGGATGGCGATGGAAATATGGTTTCATTTATCCAGAGTAACTACATGGGATTCGGTTCAGGCGTTGTTATTCCTAATACAGGTATCGCGATGCAAAATCGTGGCCACACGTTCCAGTTAGATGAACAACACGTGAATGCGTTGAAGCCAGGCAAACAAACGTATCATACGATTATCCCTGGATTTTTAACAAAAGACGATCAAGCCGTAGGTCCTTTCGGGGTCATGGGTGGTTTCATGCAGCCTCAAGGGCACGTTCAGGTCATCATGAACACGATCGATTTTGCTTTAAATCCTCAAGCATCACTTGATGCACCAAGGTGGCAGTGGATGAAAGACAAAGTCGTACATGTCGACCCACTATTCCCAGAGCATCTAGCTCAAGCGCTGCAACGTCGAGGCCATGTAATTAAGCGTAGCTTATATCACAGCGAGTTTGGCCGCGGGCAGATTATTTGGCGAGATCCGGAAACAGGTGTGTTATGTGGTGGAACAGAACCACGCACGGATGGTCATATCGCGGTTTTATAAAAATGAGAGAGGCTACAGCGCTGATTTGGTGCTGTAGTTTTTTTATGTGTAGATTTCTGCCAGAGATTGGCGAAACCTAATCAAAATTTATCGAATAGCCAGATCATGAGAAGGGTTTCGCGCTCATCAAATGGAATTTTTTATTGCAAAGCGATTGGAATCCTTGTACGATAGTATTAACGTAAACGATTACGTAACTATATTTTTTTATTGAACTGAGTAATCGATTACGTAACGAAAGTGATAGGTGAAAACGATGGCGAAGGTGACCATTAAAGAAATTGCGAATATGTTAGGCGTATCGACTGCGACGGTTTCACGTGTTTTAAACAATTCTGGAGGTTATTCCGAAGAAACAAAGAAGCGCGTTTTGGAAGTTCTGAAAAAACATAATTACCAAACGAATGTCGCTGCGAAAAGTCTAAGAACCAAGAAAACGAATAGTGTTGGGATTGTTCTGCCTGATCTGACCAACGAGTATTTTGCTAAAATTGCGGTCGCGATTGAACGTGTTTTAATGAAAAAAGGTTTCTCGATAAATATTTATAACATGAGTGAGGATGCTAATAAGGAGCAATTGATCTTACAGGATCTTCAATCACGTGGTGTGGATGGACTAATCTATGTTTCAGGTTACAGGGAGTTAGTGAAAAAAGTTAGGGCACTACATATTCCAGTTGTATGTATTAACCAACTAGAAAAAATGGATCTCGTCGTACCTGTAATTGAATCCAATCATCAAGAAGGTGGCTATTTGGCGGCTAAAGCTTTGCTTGAACGTGGAGCTAAAAAAATCGTCATGCTTAGGGATGAGCGTGATATTTTACCGGTTAATAAAAGGGAAGAAGGCTTTGTTCAAGCCTTAAACGAGTATGGTTACGAAAAAGATAGAACACTAATTCAGAGTATTCCTTTTGATGTGACGTTAGCAAAAGAGGTTATTATCGATTTGATTAAAAACAAAGTTTCATTTGATGGAGTTTTTGCTAGTTCGGACACGTTAGCTATAGGTGCGTTAAAAGCTCTACAACTTAATGGCAAGAGCATCCCCGATGATGTTCAAGTTGTTGGATTTGATAATGTGACCTTTAGCCAGTATAGCTCACCGGCTTTAACTACGATTCATCAAGCGACCGATCAATTAGGTGAACAAGCTTCCGAATTGTTGTTGAAATTAATGAATAAACAGAAATTGGATTATGATGAACAGTTGGTAGTTCCGGTACATTTAGTGGAACGCGAAACGACACGTTAATGGAGGGCTAATGATGGAACATGTTGATCGTAAAAAACAAGCAGTTGGTGAACAGGCAGCAGAGTGCATTCAGGATGGTATGTTAGTTGGTCTTGGTTCTGGTTCGACGATGTTTTATGTGTTGAAAGCATTAGGTGAACGTGTGAAACAAGGGATACAAATTCGTGGTGTTCCTTCGTCAATAAAGACAGAGAATTGGGCTAAAGAGTTTGGTGTTCCGTTAACGGATTTCTCAGAGGTGGAACGCCTTGACATCGCAGTGGACGGTGCTGATGAAATCGATCCTGAGTTCAATTTGATTAAAGGTGGCGGAGGTTCGTTATTAAGAGAAAAAATCGTCGATGCAGCTGCTGACCGTTTTATCGTGGTTGCGGACGATCGTAAATTGGTGGACCGTCTTGGGGCTTTCCCGTTACCAGTTGAAGTGGTCAAATTTGGTTGGCAATTAACGAAAAATAAGATTGAGTCGTTAGGTTGTTCAGCCGTTTTAAGAGAGAAAGATGGGGATGTATTTGTTTCGAACAATGATAATTACATTTTGGATTGTCAGTTTGATGTGATTAGTAACCCGAAAGAGCTTCATGATGAAATTAAAAGTTTATTAGGTGTCGTTGAAACTGGGTTATTTTTCGACATAGTAGATGAAGTGTTGGTTGCTCGAAATAAAGGCGTCGATATAATAAAAAAATAAAAAGATAGCGTATTTGTATATAAAGGTGGATTTTTTATGAGTCAGATTGATGTATTTACGTTAGGTGAAACGATGGTGCTTTTTCAGCCTGAACAGATGGCTCCTTTAGATTATGTAAGTCATTTTCCTAAAAAAATAGGTGGGGCGGAGTCGAACGTAGCAATAGGACTTTCTCGTCTAGGTCATCAGGTAGGTTGGTTTAGTCAGCTTGGCGATGATCCGTTCGGGCGTTTTGTCTTAAAGACGATTCGTGGTGAAGGTGTTGATGTGTCATCGTGTCAGTATACGAGTGGTGCGCCTACGGGTCTTATATTTAAGGAGCAACTGTCACCTGAAGATTTAAATGTTTATTATTATCGTAAAAATTCGGCTGCAAGTATGATGAGACCTGAACAATTAAATGAAGATTATATTAGTCAGGCAAAAGTTTTGCACGTTACGGGCATTACACCTGCGTTGAGTGAGACAGGTTATCAAACGGTAAAAAAAGCAATTGAAATAGCCAAAAAACATGGTTTAATGATCGTTTTTGACCCTAACTTGAGACTTAAGCTCTGGTCTGAAGAGAAAGCGAAGCAGGTTTTAAATGAAATCGCTAAAGAAGCGGATGTTATTTTGCCAGGGCTGGATGAAGGTCAATTCATGACAGGTATAGATAAGGTTGAAGACGTGGCAAGCGAATTAAGTGAAGATGGAAGCAAAACGGTCATCATTAAATTAGGTAGTGATGGCGCTTATGTTCATTCGAAAGATAAACAAGAATATGTGAGTGGTTTTCCAGTGGCGCAAGTTGTTGATCCAGTTGGGGCTGGGGATGGCTTTGCGGCTGGAATTATCAGTGGTTTGTTACGTGAAGAGCCTCTACAGAAAACCGTTAAACGCGCCAATGCGATAGGAGCAATGGTTGTTGGTATGAAAGGTGACATTGAAGGCTTGCCAACGTTAGATGCCGTTAAGCGCTTTATGGAGCCAAACCAAGAACAGCGAGATGTGAAACGTTAACATAAAGGAGTATGTCTTATGAGTCAATTTAAAGTAGTCGTTACAGATTACAATTATCATACGTTTGCACCTGAAAAAGAAGTGTTTGACCAAATGGGGATTGAATTGACACTTGAACAGTGCCAAACAGAAGAAGAAGTCATCGAAAAATGCCGGGATGCTGACGCAATTTTAAACCAATATGCACCTATTTCTCGAAAAGTCATTGAGAGTTTAGATAATTTAAAAGTTGTTGCTCGCTACGGAATTGGTTTTAACACAGTTGATTTAGAAGCCGCAACAGAGAATGGTGTTGCAGTTGCTAACGTAACGGATTATTGTTTAGATGAAGTGTCGGATCATGCGATGGCGCTATTACTTTCAAGCGTTCGAAAAGTGACACTAATGAATAATGAAGTAAAAAAAGGTAACTGGGATTACAAAGTCGCGATTCCTGTCTATCGAATGAGAGGCCGAAAGTTAGGCTTAATCGGATTTGGTAACATTCCGCAGCGCTTAACAGAAAAAGCCCAAGCATTTGGTATTGATGTCATCGCTTATGATCCATTTGTCCCAAAAAAAGTTGCAGACTCTATGAATGTGGAGCTTGTTGAATTGGAAGAGCTTTACGAGCAATCGGATTATGTGTCAGTTCATCTTCCGTTAAATGATAAAACAAAAGGAATCATTAGCCATGATGCATTTAAAAAGATGAAAAAAGAAGCTTTCATTATCAATACATCACGTGGTCCTGTAATTGATGAGCAAGCTTTAATTGAAGCATTAGAAAATGGAGAAATTGCAGGGGCTGGACTGGATGTTTTAGAAACTGAACCGATTGAAGATGGGCACCCGTTCTTAAACATGGATCAAGTCATCCTAAATCCTCACTCTGCATTCTATTCTGTCGAAGCGGAAGCAGAATTAAAAAGAAAAGCAGCTCAAAACGTAGCAGATGTTCTTTCAGGCTATTTCCCAACGTACTTAGTCAATAAAGATGTTAAAGAAAACGTAAATTTAAAAGAAAAATAATGTCGATAGCTACCGAGTTTAGGTAGCTATTTTCATTTATTAAAATTTAAATCGCCTGATTCGCGTGGTATAATTTGTGAGGATGAGGTGAAAGACATGAATTGGAAATTACAGAAAGATATTTTTATTAGTTTCTTTAGATCAAGCATGCTTGGCTATGGTGGTGGGCCATCTACCATTCCATTAGTTTATAAAGAAGTGGTCGATACATATAAGTGGATGTCAGATGAAGAATTTAGTGATTTACTCGCTATTACGAATACACTGCCAGGCCCAATGTTAACAAAAATGGCGGGGTATATCGGTTACCGTGTTGGCGGTGTTGCCGGGATGATTTCAGCACTCATTTCAGCGGTTCTTCCAACAGTTTTAATTATGATTTTTCTAATAGGTTTCTTAATAAAATTTCGGGATTCAAACATTGTGCAAGGTATGACAGCTGCAATCACACCTGTCGTTGGGGTGCTACTTTTAACCTTAACCTGGTCATTTGCGAAAAGATCTAAACAAGACCTTGGTTGGGTATATGCAAGTCTATTAATCGTTGGTGGAGCTATCTTGTACACGGCTGTTGGTGTTCATCCAGCTATTATCATAGCAACACTCATATTATTTGCTATTTTTAAATCGCCTAAAACAGCAGAAAAAAAGGCGGGTGAAACATCATGAAGGAACTATGGGAATTATTTGTGGCCTTTTTAATTCCGGGAATTGTCGGATATGGAGGCGGCCCTGCTTCAATTCCGTTAGTTGAGCACGAAGTTGTCAAAAACTATGAATTTATGACGACAAATGAATTCGGAGAAGTTTTAGCTTTAGCAAATGCGCTGCCTGGGCCAATAGCGACAAAAATGGCTGGATATATAGGCTATGAAGTGGCTGGCACATTAGGTTCGACAATAGCGCTTTTTGCAACAGTCGTGCCATCTTTACTTGCGATGATTTTTTTACTTGGAATATTGACGAAATATAAAGACTCGCCAAAAGTAAAACGAATTACAATTTACGTTCGACCCATCATTGCTGTTTTAATGGGGTACCTAACGTTTCAGTTTTTCGATTCATCAGTTGAGTCTGCTGGTTGGACACAAACGGTGCTCTTAGTAATCGTCAGTTTAATTTTATTAGAGAGATTTAAAGTACACCCTGCGTGGGTCGTTGCTGGTTCATTGGTTTATGGAGCCGTTATCTTATCTTAAAATAGTGTCGAAAACACAATTTCATATTTCTACAATATTTCCAAGGAAATATTTCAAAATTCTCCATGATGTCGAGTGGTGGATGATATTTTTTCAAAAACGTATCAGCTTTCGATATAATTAGATTTAAAAGGAGGATGACTAATGATTCAATCTCTACAAGATCGGATAAAATTAAATAACGGTGTCGATATGCCAGGGTTCGGACTTGGCGTTTACAAGGCTGAGGATGGTAAGGAAGTTGTCGAAGCTGTTCGAACAGCCGTAGATAATGGTTATCGTCTGATTGATACGGCGTCTTTTTATGAAAACGAACGCGGTGTCGGTGAAGGCATTCGTGAATCAAGTGTCTCTCGTGACGATCTTTTTATTACGACCAAGGTATGGAATGATGAACAGGGCTACGACGAAACGTTGCGCGCCTTTGAGAGAAGCTTAGAGCGACTAAAGCTAGACTATTTAGATCTTTACTTAATACATTGGCCAGTTAAAGAGCGTTTACAAGATACGTGGAAAGCGATGGAACGTCTCTATGAAGAAGGAATTATCAAAGCAATAGGCGTCAGCAACTTTCACGTACATCATTTACAAAAACTATTCACAAAAGCTAATGTGAAACCAACAGTGAATCAGATTGAATTTCATCCACATTTAACACAAAACGATGTAAAAGCATTTTGTGAAAAGGAAGCAATTCAAATGGAGGCTTGGTCTCCAATGAAGAAAGGCCGACTTTTTGATGATCCAACGATTGTTGAAATTGCGGAACGTCATGGCAAATCACCTGCTCAAATTATATTACGCTGGGATGTTCAACACAAAGTTATTACGATTCCGAAGTCTGTGACACCTAGTCGTATCAGGGATAATGCTGATATATTTGACTTTTCGTTATCTCAAGATGAAATGGAACAAATTGATCGTTTAAACAAAAATGAACGAACAGGAATGAACCCAAACGAATTCGATTAAGAGGAGAGGGGCGTTATAGCCTATGAAGTTGTTATCGTTTAATTATCAAGATACGACTTATTGGGGAGTTTTAAGAGAAGACGGCATTTATTATTCAGATCATCTTATGACGTATTTTCCAAATCTACTTTCGGTCATCGAGAATTTCCATCATCTAAGCTTGGGAAATGACTTAAATAAGTTCGTGGAATGCGATGAGGTTGAGATTTTACCGCCTTATAAGCCCAATAAAAACATTATGTGTATCGGTAAAAACTATCGCGAGCATGCGATGGAGATGACAAATGATCCAAAATCAGTGCCAAAGGACCCTGTTGTTTTTACCAAATCACCAACGTGCGTGGTTGGTGATGGGAAACCAGTTAAGGCTCATCAAGCTGTTACTGAACAATTGGATTACGAGGGTGAACTTGCTGTTATAATTGGTAAAAAGGGGATTAATATTGCTGAAGAAGAGGCTTTAGACTATGTTTTCGGGTATACGATTATGAATGATGTTACAGCCCGTGATCTTCAGAAGAAACACACACAGTTTTTTAAAGGTAAATCATTAGACACATTCGCACCAATTGGGCCTCATATTGTGACTGCTGATGAAATCTCAGATGTTCAAGGTCTAAATATTCAAACGCGTGTTAACGATGAACTTAGACAAAACGGTAATACAAAAGACATGATTTTCTCAGTCGCAAAGCTGATTGAAGTGCTTTCGCAAGGTATGACACTTGAGCCTGGTGACATTATTGCCACAGGTACGCCAAGTGGTGTTGGAAAAGGATTTAATCCGCCAAAGTTTTTAAAGTCTAACGACACGGTTACAATTATGGTTGAAGGAATTGGAACGCTAAGAAACTTCATCGTGGAATAAAAGGTAAAATGAAGACAAGTTAATCCTATGAATCTAATAATGCCCTCTGTCAATTTGACAAAGGGCATTATTATTACTCATTAACATTATTGTGTAACTATACTAACCTATAACTTTTGTTTTTAATACAATTTGGTCAAGGTGTTTACGATAATCTGGAGATGATGTTTTATAAGCATAATAGTGGCGATGACATAACCCTAAACTCTTAATATCAAGATCGCAATTTTTAACTGCACATGTACGAATTTTTCTTCTAGGTTTATATGTTATATGAACATTACCATGCCTTCTTAATCTAGTGTAATGCATTTCACAAAGTTGTTTAGTTTGGACCTTAATAGGATTTGAACAACCTTCTACACAACATTTGTCTTTATTCATCATTCACCCTCCTAGTGTTTAGTGCTGATATCAACCGATTTGAGTTTCATTTGGCAAACCTAACGCATCATAAAACCTTACTTATAAATGAATCTAAGTTGAAGTAATAGTTTTTCTTAAAACTAGATCTAATTGTTCAAAGTATGGTTTAATAATGAATCCTTTGGCGCCTATCTGATTGGCTTCTTCAATATTATTATGTGTTGCCATAGAAGAACACATAATAATATTGGCATGGGAGTCATAATCTAAAATCTCCCTTAATGCCGTTAAGCCATCAACTTTAGGCATGGTGATATCTAAACACACAAGGGTTGGATGTCTTTGTTTGTACAAGTCAATTGCTTCTTGTCCATCAGAAGCTTCTACTATCACTTGATACCCACGTGCTTGAATAAATCGCTTTAACCACTTTCGCATAAACTTAGAGTCATCTGCAATCATAACAGTTACCATAATAATGAGGACTCCTCATTAAAGGTACCCTTAAAACATGACTCCAAATTCAATGTTGAAAATAACTCAACTTGAATGGAATTCATTTGATATCCTCCTTCGGCGACTAGGCTACCATGACGTTTAGTTATAACGTTTTAGGCCCTTAGTTTTGCGTCCTTACCTTTCGATAAGTTTGCCATTATCGGTTGGAATAAAATATAGAACTATTTTACCATATAACTATTCAGATAGCACCATCTGATCATCGAATAAAGTTTAATCTAGCATTGATGTGAAAACTTTTCACGAACTAGGCTACACTACGCCTACCTATTAAACTATTTAATCTATAAATTTTTGTTATAAGTGTTTAATAGTTTAAAAGATTGGACATAACTAGAATCAACTCATTAAAGGGAGGGTTTATAGATGAAGTTATATACGAAAGTTTTGCTGGTGCTCAGTCTAGTATTGATATTTTCTATGTCACTGACGGTTCAAGCGGACGAAGCTCCAATATATGAAGTTACAGCAGATTATTTGAATGTGAGAGAGGAGCCTTCATTAGAAGGACGTATTGTTGCTGTATTGGAGAAAGGTGATCAAGTAAGAGTTTTTGATGAAAATGATGGTTGGGTAAAAACGTATTACAATGAAGAGGAAGTATGGATTTCGACAGCGTATTTGAAGGAAGTAAAAGAAGATGTAGAGGTTAATGAAGATACTGAAAAGGTTAAGGTAAACGTTGAGAACGCACATATTCGATCAGGTTCAAGTGTGGAACATTCTGTTGTTGGCTATGCTCAGTTTGGAGATACTTTTTATTTACTAGATTCTGAGAATGATTGGCATAAGATTAAGTTAGAAGATGAAAAAGTAGATGCAGGATGGATTGCTAGTTTTTTAACGGAACGAGTTGACGAAGAGGAAGTAAGTGAGGAAGAGGTTGAACAATTAGTTGAGGGTGCTTTTGATAATATAGAAGTTGTACTAGACATTGGGCATGGTGGAAAAGATGGAGGTGCTGTTAGTGGCGGTATTCTTGAAAAAGACTTACTACTTGATACCGGACTAGCAGTGGCTGAAAAGTTAGAAGAAGCAGGGATCTCAGTCACATTGACAAGGGACGAGGACCAATACGTATCGTTAGATGATCGCGTGGAAATTAGTCGGAAACAAGACCCAGATGTGTTCATTAGCTTGCATTATGACTCTTACCATGATTCTTCAGTCAATGGTACAACTGTGTTCTATCATCAAGATAAGGAATTAGCTGAGTCATTTAAAAATGCTATGAGTGAGCATACTTCGCTAAAAAGTCGTGATTCAAAAAAGGCGCTTTACAAAGTGCTGACAAATAACCAAGCACCATCGGTATTAATGGAATTAGGTTTTGTCACAAATGCTAATGACTTATCAATCATTCAAACAGAAGAGTATTATGATCAAGTTGCTGAAGCAATCAAGCACGGATTGATGGATTATTTTGAGTAGATTAAGGGCATTACACGAAAACTTTGTTGCTCTAGAGCGACAGTAGGGATTGTTTCATGAACAATTGAAGGTATTATAGCGAAACTTATACTAACTTCAAGTGCACACGACCTAGTTTCATGTGCACTTGAAATCATTTTACGTACAATTGACAGGATTACACGTGCACATAATGTGATTTCAACGACATTTGCGTAAAATATGGAGCCATACAATATGGAAAAAGCTGAATATTAGGTGTTAGATCACACCCAACATTCAGCTTTTTTTATTTAATTTAACTTCCTAAACGTCTCTTTTAGTTGATCATACAATCCTTGATAAATATCAAATTGTTCTTGATAAATTTCGTGGTTCGTCATGTAAGGTTCGATTTCGGCTTTCATCGGAATCGAATTTTTTATATCTTCTAACTTATAGCCCTTCACGGCACCTAAAGCGAGCCAAGCAGCTCCCCAGGCTGAGCTCTGATGACTTTCAGGAACTTTTACAGGTTTTCCAAACGTATCGGCTAACATCTGTAACCATAGACTTGAACGGGCAAAGCCACCACTTGCGAACAATGTCTTATGATGATTGCCTAATCGCTCTAAAACATGGCCTATATGATAAATAGAAAAGATGACACCTTCCATACTAGCGCGAATTAAGTGCTCTTTATTATGCTGTGGTTGTAAGCCAATGTAACTTCCTTTAGCTTGTGCATCCCAGAATGGGGCACGTTCGCCGTTTAAGTAAGGTAAGAATATAAGCTTGTCAGAACCTGGCGCTGCTGACTCGGCTAACCGGTTCATTTCATCCATTGAGTATTGGTGATGTTCACTTGAAATTAGATCTTGAACCCATTTTAGAACGATGCCTCCGTTATTTGTCGGCCCGCCTGTAATCCATGAATCATCGGTGAATGAATACGAGAAAATCTCTTGTTTTGAATCAATAAGTGGTTCACTTGAAAACTGACGAATAGCACCACTCGTTCCAATGGTGATGGCTGTCTCACCTGGATTGATTGCTCCAATCCCAAGGTTGGCTAATGGTCCATCACTACCTGCTAGTACTACTGGTGTTTGTTGATTTATGCCCATTTGTTCGGCAATTTCTGATTTCATATTTGTTAGTTTTGTAAAAGGTGAAACAGGTTCAAATAACTGCTCTTTTGATATATGAGCTTCAACCAATGCTTGTGGGTCCCATTTTAAGTCATGAATATTGAACAGTCCTGTTGCGGCTGCCATTGAGTAGTCGACGACTTTTTCACCAAACCAGCGATAAACTAAATATTCTTTGACCGAGACGAAGTAATTCGCTTGATGAAAATAATCAATTTTATGATTGCCCATCCATTTTAGTTTAGCTAGTGGGCTCATCGGATGAAGTGGTGTTCCCGTATTTAAGTATACGGTTGACGAAATCTCAGAAGCTTCTTCTGTACTTCTTTTATCCGCCCAGATAATCGCATTTGATAAAGCATTACCTTCCTGATCAATAGCGATTAAGGAGTGCATAGCTGTAGAAAAACCAATCCCAAACAATTCTCCTGAATGACCTTGTATCGCTTGTCTAATAGCTGTTATTGTCGCTTCTTCGATTTGTCTTGGATCTTGCTCGGCCCAGCCTGACTCAGGGTGAATGATGGGATAAGGTTGTTCGTTCTCCGCTAACACTTTCCCGTCTAAGTTAAACAAAACTGCTTTGGCACTGGTTGTTCCGATGTCTAAACCTAGTATGCTTGTCATTCTTAACATCCTTTACAAACGTTTTTTCGAAATTGCTTGTCTCATGCGGTTAACAGCAGCAGTGGAATCGGCTGATGTTTTAATATGATAATTCACATATAACGCGTCAATAATACTTAATTCTGCGATTCTTGAAGCTAGTGCCTCCGTGCGATACTCTGTTTCTTCAGATACTGTATATAATGATAGGTCAACAGCTTCAGATAATGGTGATTTCGCAAAGTTGGTGATCGCTACAGTAAACACTCCGCGTTCTCTAGCCAATTCAACCACATCTAAAATGTCAATGTTGGCACCTGTATGGGATATGAAAAAAGCGATGTTATTTTCCGTAAGTTGAGATGTTGCCATCAGTTGTAAGTGGGTGTCACAGTATGCATGTGCATTGACGCCAAGGCGTAGAAACTTATGCTGTGCATCCTGTGCAACGATTCCAGAGCCTCCATTACCAAAGAAGTAGACTCCGTTTGACTTTACTAATTGTTCCACCACTTGATCAATTATTTCCCCGTTTTGAATTTCTTTAGATCGTTCAATTGCTTGGATATTAGATTGAAAAACTTTTTCCGTAATCTCAATGGCGGAATCATCTTCACTAATCTCTTCATGAATATCTTCAATTGGTGCTACAACCTCAGCAGCTAAAGCTATTTTTAATGCCTGATAACCTTTAAAACCAAGTCTTCTACAGAAACGAAAGACCGTGGCTTCCGCAATGCCTAAATCATCTGCTACTTGGTTAATCGTTGTATGGATAATTAGCTGTGGATTACGCAAAATATATGTAGCTATTTGTTTTTCTTTTTCACTAAATTGAGTCATGGACCCTCTAATACGGTTGAGTACGTGTTTTTGTGTTGTCTCTTCCATGGCAAACCCTCCGACCTATAACTTTACTACTATAATAATAGACTAAATGAAAAAAAATTCAAATTGAAGAGGGAATTATGAAAAAAAATTTAAAAAAACATATTGATGTCAGAAAAATTTATTGTATAATCAAAGTTGAGAAAAAAATTTTCATAACTTTTCTAATCATGAATTAAGAAAGGAGTTACCAAATGCAAGTTGGATTAATTGGTCTTGGGAAAATGGGATATAACTTAGCATTAAATCTCATGGACCATGGACATCAAGTAGTAGCAAACGACGTAAACAAAGACCAAGTCCAGAGCATCGCTGAAGCTGGCGCTCAACCAGCTGACAGTTTGGACGAACTGGTAAGCCAGTTAGAGAAACCTAGAACCGTTTGGGTCATGGTGCCTGCTGGGGAAATTACAGATCAAGTAATCGACCAGTTAAAGAATGTTTTAGATGAGGGTGACCGAGTGATAGATGGTGGTAACTCCAACTACAAGGATAGCCTTCGTCATACAGAATCACTACAAGAAAAAGGAATTTACTTTTTCGATGTAGGCACAAGTGGTGGGACTGAAGGTGCTCGTCATGGTGGAAACTACATGATTGGTGGGGACCAAGAGCAGTTTAAACAAATCGAGCCGATCTTCAAAGACACTGCAGTTGAAAACGGTTACCTGTACACAGGTCGTAATGGAAGTGGACATTTCTTGAAAATGGTTCACAACGGAATTGAGTACGGCATGATGCAAGCGATTGCCGAAGGGTTTGAAATCCTTGAAAAAAGTCCATTTGATTATGACTATGAAGCGGTATCTAAAGTATGGAACAATGGTTCTGTCATCCGTTCATGGTTAATTGAATTAATGGAACATGCATTCTCTAAGGATGCTAGCCTTGAATCAATCAGAGGTGTGATGAACTCTTCTGGTGAAGGTAAATGGACTGTTGAAAGTGCCATTGAATTCGAAATGGCTGCTCCAGTGATTGCGATGTCACTTATGATGCGTTATCGCTCTCAAGAAGATGACACGTTCTCTGGAAAAGTTGTGGCAGCTTTACGTAATGAATTTGGTGGACATGCTGTTGTTAAAAAATAATGCAATTATAAATTTTAAAAGGGGTTGTATAAAGTGAAAAAGTTAATGACTTTATTTGCTTTATCACTACTAGCGTTCGTTTTAGTCGCTTGTGGTGGTGGAGACAGTAACGAAACAGAACAGAATGGTGAAAATGAAAGCGCTTCAGAGTCTGAAGGTGGCGAAAAAGTAATTCGTGCTGGTATTGGTCTAAACCAAAACCACCCACAGTATAAAGGTTTACTTAAGTTCAAAGAGATTGTTGAAGAAGAAACTGGCGGTGAAATCACAGTTGAAACTTACCATAGTGGTCAGCTAGGTGACGACCGTACGATGACAGAAGCTTTACAATTAGGTACTCAGGAAGTAACAATTCCTTCTACAGCACCGATTGCAAACTTCGTACCTGAGTTCAGCGTATTTGATATTCCGTTCCTTTTACCAAGTGAAGAGGTTGCAGATGAAGTATTAGCTGGTGACGTTGCACAAGATTTACTAGCTAAGCTAGAAGAAAAAGATTTAGTTGGTTTATCTTATTGGGAAAACGGATTCCGTGACTTAACGAACAGTGAGCGTCCTGTTGAAACATTAGAAGACTTTGATGGATTAAAGATCCGTACAATGGAAAATGACCTACACTTAGAAGCGTTCAAAGCTTTAGGTGCAAACCCAACACCAATGGCATTCACTGAGTTATTCACTGCAATGCAACAAGGTACAGTTGATGGTCAGGAAAACCCATATGCAACAATTTATTTAGAAAACTTCTATGAAGTACAAGATTACGTGTCAGACACGCATCACGTATATAGCCCATTCGTATTCTTAATGAGCAAACAGTTCTATGATGGTCTAACTGAAGAGCAACAAGAAATCGTTCGTTCTGCAGCTGAAGAAGCTGGAGAGCACCAAATCAAGTTAAACCGTGAAGCAAACGCTGAGTACCTTCAAAACTTACAAGATGAGGGCATGGAATTCTCTGAAATTAGCGATGAAGAGCGTCAAAAAATGGTTGATACAGTACAACCAGTTATCGAAGACTTCAAGGATGATATTGGTCCAGAAGTTGTAGACGGTATCATGGAAGCTGTTGAAAACGCTCAAGGTGAATAATAAATTATAGGCCCCCACCTAAACTCTTGCTGCCCAAATGGGTGGCAAGAGTTTTGCCTTATTATAAAAACATTAAATAATTGGGGAAATCGGTAAGCATTGAGGTGAAGACATGGTCATTTTAAAGAAAATTGAACAACATCTTGAAGAATGGTTGTTAGTCATTTTTGGTAGTGTCATGACAGCTGTCATTTTTCTACAAGTTGTGATGAGGGAGATGGGGAATTCACTCTCTTGGTCGGAAGAATTAGGTCGATATTGTTTTATATGGCTTGTTTATATAGGTATTAGTTATGGTGTTAAAAAGCAACGTCATATTAAAGTGGATGTATTGTTAGTTTTATTAAAAGATAAATGGAAAGTTGTTTTATCGCTATTTGCAAACCTTTTATTCTTAGTGTTTGCTGCATTAGTCGTGTATTACGGTACAGAGATCTCATCTAATCTTTTAAGGTTGGGTCAAAAGTCTCCTGCCTTACAAATTGAGATGGGGATTGTGTATTTAGCAGCCCCTATAGGTATGGGACTTACCATGTTCCGCCTTGTTCAAAACATGTATAGTCAAGTTTTAATGTTAATCGGTAAAAAAGAAATGGATGTAGCGGACGAGAGAGAAAGAATATTAGAGGAAGAGGAGGAGTTGACAGATGACAGTAGCGGTCCTGTTCGGTAGTTTCGCGTTATTATTACTTCTAAGTGTCCCGATTGGAATTGCTTTAGGGATCTCGACGTTATTAACGATTGTATATTCTGAGTCTGTTCCAATTCTCTTCCTTATGAAAGAGCTTATTACGTCATTAGATTCTTTCCCAATTATGGCGGTACCATTCTTTATCCTAGCAGGTGAAATCATGGGTAAAGGTGGTATTTCGGAAAGATTATTCAATTTCGCCAACTCGTTAGTCGGAAGTAAAACTGGTGGATTCGCGATTGCTACGATTGTAACGTGTATGTTTTTTGCGGCAATCTCTGGCTCTGGTCCTGCAACGGTTGCAGCGATTGGTTCAATCATGATTCCTGCTATGGTTCGTAAAGGGTATGATAAACCGTTTGCAACAGCAACAGTAGCAGCTGCAGGTTCCATTGGTGTTATCATTCCGCCAAGTATCCCGATGGTCATCTATGGTGTAACAGGTGGAGCTTCAGTTGGTGATATGTTTATCGCAGGTATTTTACCTGGAATCTTAGTTGGTGTAGCACTTATGGCTTGGGCTTATATCTACTCTAAGAAAAAAGGTTATAAAGGTACGCTTGAGAAAATCACAATCAGTCACATTCTAAAATCATTTTGGGATGCCAAGTGGGCAATGGTGATTCCAGTTATTATCTTAGGTGGTATTTATGGCGGTATTTTTACACCAACAGAAGCTGCTGTAGTAGCCGTTGTTTATGGTTTAGTTGTTGGTCTATTCTTACACAGAGAGCTTAAGATTAAACACTTACCAAAAATTATTGCAGATTCATCTCTAACAACTGCAACGGTATTAATTATCGTTGGTACAGCAAATGCGTTTGGTAAACTACTTACGATTGAACAAATTCCAAACCAAATCGCAGAGTGGATGCTTGCGTTAACGGAAAGTAAAATTTTACTGATTTTACTCATTACAGCTCTATTATTATTAGTTGGTTGTTTTATGGACACAATCGCAGCGATTATTATTTTAACGCCAATATTATTACCGATTGCGTTGAATATCGGATATGACCCGATTCATTTCGGTATTATTATGGTCGTTAGCTTGGCGATTGGGTTTATTACGCCTCCTCTTGGGGTTAACCTATTCGTCAGTTCGGGGATATCAGGGCTTTCGATTGAAAGGATATCAAAAGCTGTCATTCCATTCTTCTTAGCTATGGTATTCTCTGTCTTGATGATCGTGTTTATACCTGAAATTTCATTATGGTTAATCTCGCTAGGAGATTAATCACATGCTGGCAGAGTGGTCGGCCATTCTGTCAGTTGCTTTTTTATTTAGTTAATCATGTGACATCACTTTCGGTGACGCTTGCCACAGAAAGCGTCCGCGGTTAGCGATATTTTATTTAACATCTAAGGAGTGCATGAGATGAGTAAGATTAAAGATTTGGAGCGTCTGAAAGAGTCTGGTGTTGTAGCCGTTCTAAGACGTGTTCCGAAAGAGAAGTTATTTCCGTTAGTTGAAACATTAGTTAGTGCTGGCGTGAACGTCTTAGAGCTTACAGTTGATAGTGAAGATGCTTATCAATCAATTAAAGAGCTGCGCAAACAATTCAGTGACCAGGCATTAATTGGAGCTGGGACCGTTTTAATAACTGATGAGGCAACAGAAGCCATTGATGCAGGAGCTCAGTTCATTTTCTCACCATCTTTTGATGAAGACGTTGTAAAATTAAGTGTAGATCGTGACGTCATTTCGATTCCAGGTGTTATGACACCTACAGAAGTCGTCAAAGCTCATCAGGCAGGTGCTGATGTTGTGAAAATTTTCCCTGCTTCTGCTGTTGGACCAAAATACTTAAAAGATCTACAAGGTCCATTAGGGCATATTCCAATGATCCCAACAGGTGGTGTTAGTGTTGATAATACAGCGTCATTTATCCGAAATGGGGCTGTGGCAGTTGGAGTCGGTGGCTCGTTAATCGATAAAAAACTAATTGAACAAGATGATTGGTCAGCAATGAAAGCAAAAGCAGAAGCGATTAAAGCAGAAGTTGAAAAAGGAAGGCGTGCATAACTTGAAAATAACGAAGCTGACAACTTATGTCGTGCCACCAAGGTGGTGCTTCCTTAAAGTAGAAACTGATGAAGGGCTTGTCGGTTGGGGTGAACCTGTCATTGAAGGGCGAGCGGAAACCGTTCAAGCTGCTGTTCATGAATTAGAAGACTATTTAATCGGAAAGAATCCACTTCATATTGAAGATCATTGGAATGTCATGTACCGTGCTGGTTTTTATCGTGGTGGACCGATTATGATGAGTGCAATCGCGGGGATTGACCAAGCACTTTGGGACATAAAAGGAAAATATTATCAGACCCCTGTCTATGAATTAATGGGTGGTGCTTGCCGAGATTCGATTAAAGTATATTCTTGGATTGGGGGCGACCGTCCTTCTGATGTGGGGCAGTCTGCTAAAGACGTAGTGGATAAAGGATTCCATGCGATTAAAATGAATGGGACTGAAGAGCTTCAGTATATTGATACGTACGATAAAATTGACCAAGTCGTTGAACGCGTACAGGCGGTTAGAGATGCGGTTGGACAAAATATTGGAATCGGTATTGATCTTCACGGACGCGTTCATAAACCGATGGCGAAAATTTTAGCAAAAGAACTGGAACCTTATCGTCTAATGTTTATCGAAGAGCCTGTTCTACCAGAAAACAATGAGGCATTAAGAGATATTGCGACTCATACGGCAACCCCTATCGCAACTGGTGAGAGAATGTATTCACGTTGGGACTTCAAGCCATTATTAGAAGATGGATACGTGGACATCATTCAACCAGACTTGTCACATGCAGGTGGTATTACAGAAGTTAAGAAGATCGCTAGTATGGCAGAAGCTTATGATGTTGGACTGGCGCCACACTGTCCACTAGGTCCAATTGCGCTTGCAGCTTGTTTACAAGTGGATGCGACAAGTCATAATGCGTTTATTCAAGAACAAAGCTTAGGAATTCATTATAATAAAGGCAATGATTTGTTAGACTATATTGAAGACCGATCTGTTTTCGATTATCAGGACGGCCATGTTAAATTGCCTAAAGGTCCTGGATTAGGAATATCCATCAATGAAGAATATGTTAAGGAAATGGCTGAGAAAGGCCATCGTTGGCGTAACCCTGTATGGAGACACCAAGACGGAACTGTTGCTGAATGGTAATGAAGTTTAAATGGAGGTGCTCTTATGTCAGAGTCCATTAGTGAAAATATTCGTATTCAATTAAGTGATGCTCAAACAATCATGGATTTGAGTCAGTTAATTCAAAAGTATGATGCTGAAATTTTTCTAAAAAAGAATGTTCATGGTAGTATGAGAGAAGCGAACTTAAAAAGTATCTTAGGTTTAATTAACCTTCAATTGTCTGGTGATGATCAAGTCACCATTATTTGTGAAGGACCTGAAGCTAAAGATGCTTTAGAAGCAATTAAAGATTTCTTGAAATAAGTAAGATGTTAAAGCGTCTGTTTACAGGCGCTTTAGTTTTGACTAATATTGACAACATAGATATGAAAGTAACAACAATAGGAAGCTGGTGTACTTATGGGGATTTTCCTTCAGGTTGTATTGCCGATTGTTAGTGTATTCGCAATCGGTTTTATATTACAGAAGTGGAAGAAGCTAGACGTTAAACCAGTCTCAGCTGTGACCATTTATATTTTTATACCATTTTTAGTGTTCCAAGCTTTTTACGGTGAAAAGTTTGGCGGAGAGTTTTCGATTATTGTCGCTGTTAATTTTATATTATTATTCGCAATCATCGCAGTAACGAAAATATCCTCCTTGTTAAGAAAATGGAATCGCGGTGAAGAAAGTGGTATGATTCTGGCGACGGCATTTATGAACTCCGGGAACTACGGGACCCCAATTGTCTTATTCGCGCTAGGTGAAGAGGCATTTCGTTACGCCATTTTGTTTATGGCAGTTCAGACAATCGTTATGAATTTATTTGGTGTTTATTATGCATCTCGTGGAAATTATGAAATTCGATATGCCATTTATGCTGTGTTTAAAATGCCGACCACATATGCAATTATTGTAGCGCTTGGCTTAAACTTTTTAGGTGTAGATTTACACTCGCGCGTGATTGAAATGGTAGACTTTATGGCAGCTGTTGCACTACCACTTATGATGATTGTATTAGGAATGCAGCTAGCTAATATTAAGTTTGATCAGTTTGAAACAGGGAAAGTAGCCCTTGGAACAGTTATAAAATTAGTGCTTATGCCGGTCGTGGCGTGGTTATGCGTCATGCTTTGGCCAATGCCAGATTTGCTAGGAAAAGTCTTAATAATCTTAGCAGCAATGCCAACTGCAGCTACAACAACCATGTTCGCGTTAGAGTTTAGATCTCGACCAGACCTTGTTTCAAGTGTCACCTTAGTAACAACCTTGCTAAGCATTGTGACCCTGTCGGTTTTACTCATCTTTTTGGTATAAATTAGGATTTTCTTTCATAGGTTTAATAAGTTTAAACCCTTATGAAAGAAGATGAAATCGATGGTCGTATGGATGTTTAGGTTTCGGTCTTATATTTTTTAGTCGGCGTATTGATGATGGCAATATATGTCACAAGCTCATGATTATACGTTAATAGGTGTACACGTTCATATTAATTTGATAGGGTGGGTATCTTTTGCTTTAGCAGCTGTTATCTATAAGCTTTATCCAAACGCAGCTAAGAGTTGGATGGCAAAAACACACTTCTGGTTACACACAATTGGCCTCCCACTCATGATGTACGCGTTAGCCCAGTACATTCAAGGCGCTGAGTTTGCCGGATTCGTCGCATTTGGCATGATGATGTCATACGCCATTATTCTAGGCGTGATCTTATTCGTGATAAATGTGTTTGTTAATGTGAGGGATTAAGTAAAAACCAGAACCTGTTGAGCAGGTTCTGGTTTTTGATTAGAAGTATACGGAGCAGGGTTTTGGTGATAGGAACAGCGTGAATGTTGATAGAGAGTGCGGTTTTGTCGATAGGGACAGCGCGAATGTCGATAGAGTGTAGACTTTTATCGGTTGGGACAGCGCGAATGTCGATAGAGAGCGCGCATTTGTTGATTGAGACAGCGCCAATGTCGATAGAGAGCGTAGTTTTGTCGATAGGGACAGCGCGAATGTTGATAGAGAGCACGGTTTTGTCGATAGGGACAGCGCGAATGTCGATAGAGAGCGCGCTTTTATCAATTGGACACGTTCCGTCGTTGGTTGAGCCGTCACGACTCACCAAAAAAGATTACAACATTATCGATAGAATAGGAAACCCCACTCACAAAAGTGAGCAGGGTAGGGGAGGTTAACTTCTGATTTCTTGTCGCATGAATATGGTGTAAGCAATTAAGAAACAAACCATACTCATAGCAAGTATTCCGATAAATTGTGGCCAAACAATCATTAAGCTTTCGTTAATCGCAAGTGGACTTGGGATGGCGCCACTTGCTTGTTCCATCGTGACTGGGCCTAACGTTCTGAATCCTGGGTTTAATAAAACCATTGTAATTTCAGAAAACAAGTAGCTAGGTGATAGCCTCATGAACGAGGTTATTCTTTCCTGGTTATTGGCCTGTGCTTGTGTATCTTGGAAAAGCTGATCCGGCATACTTGCTGTTACGAGTATGTTAACTAAAATTGAATAGAAAACGCTAAAAAATAGCCAAAATGCAATTCCCGATAGTGCAGATGTTGCTGCTTGTTTAAAAACTATTGAAAACAAGATTGATAGTGCGAGCCAAAATCCAATGTAAACGATAATCATAACCAGATACACGAATACTCGGATAAATTCATCAAACGTCGGTGGAATTCCCATAATTAAGATTCCTAGTGAGAAAATCAACGTTCCAAGAATCAAGACTAAATAAGAGATGACCGCGATACTTCCAGTAAACTTGGCTAAAATTAAGTAATCTCTTGGGATTGGTTGCGACATAATTCTTAAAAGTGTTTTATTGTTTTTCTCTGAATTGATGGCATCAAAGCCCATTGCGATTCCTAATAACGGCCCTAAAAAGCTCATAAAGGTGACGAATGGTGGTAGAGTTCCGTTTTCACCAGATATGGTAAAAATCTTTAAGTATAGATATAGCTCTTCACCTGCATCGAGGTTGCTTGCGGCCTCTCGGACCTGAGTCAGAGCAGCATATAATGAACCGATACATGTTAATAGGATAATGACCATTAAGATGTTAAAACGAATACTCTTCATATGGTCGCGGATTTCTTTTCCCACTAACACCCAAAAAGGGCTATTAATGAATTTTTCTAAAACTAGATTAACTTTCTCTCGATCCAAGGTCGTCACCTCCTTGGAAATATTGCTGGTAAATATCGTCTAACCCGAACGATAAAGGACGGAAGCTGATTAAATTAAATCCACCGTCTTTAATGAGTGAGGTTGCTAATTGACCCTCATCTTTTTGGTTAGTTGTAACGTGTATTGCTTGGTCGTAAACAGTTGTTTTTATAGTTGGATTATAGGAATGGATAAACTCTTCAGCTTGTTCAGCAGGTTCCTTTACCACAATTTCATATTGAAATGAATGTCTATCTAGTAACTGATGTTGGAGGTCTTCAATCGTGCCTTCCGCTAGCAACTCTCCTTTTACAAAAATTCCAACACGATCACAAATTTGTTGAACGTGATGGAGATGGTGTGATGAAAGAAGAATTGTAATCCCTTTTTCTACACTTAACTCCTTAATCATTTGTAAAAATTCTTGAATCCCTTTAGGATCAATTCCTAGTGTTGGTTCATCCATAATAATAATCGAAGGTTCTTTAATTAACGTATCAGCTAAACCTAGTCGTTGCTTCATTCCTCGAGAGTATTTGCCTGCTTTTTTGTACATAGCATGTGTTAGACCTACTTGATCTAGCAGCTGTTTAGCTTTTTCTTTGGCTTCTGATGTTGAAAAACCATTTAATTTTGCGGTCAAAATAAGGTTCTCTATACCTGATAGATCCTCGTAAACACCAACATGGTCAGGTAAAAACCCCACCTTTTCCTTAATAGCAATTGGTTGCTTTGTTGGTGAAATGCCTTCGATAAATAACTCACCATCAGTTGGCTCGGTTAATCCAAGTAGCATAAAAATAGTGGTTGATTTTCCTGCACCATTTGGGCCCAGTAATCCATAAATTTCACCTTTATTAATGGACAAATTTAACCTGTTAACGGCTGTTACCTCTTTGTACTTTTTGACAATATTAGTTAGTTCAATCACATGACTCATGGCCTACCTCCTCCCATATTTGCGGATGAGGAAGAATAGACTTGCCACAACTCCTATGATTAATAAAACACCAATCCATCCCCATAGCATCGATGTCTTCACACTCATTCTAAATTGAGCCTCACTTGAAGCTTCATCTGCGCTTGCAGATAATGTCATGACATAATCACCAGCAAGGGCTTGATCACTTGCTTTGACCGTTGCTTTAAGTTTTTTGGATTCACCCGCTTTTAATTCGTTCACTTCAGGCTCAGAAAATTCTACCTCCCATTTAGATGGTGCGTTGCTAGATAATGCAATGTTAGACAAATCGGACGTACCTGTATTTTCAATAACTAAGTCTAAAGTTGTTTCATCACCAGCTTGAATGTCACCGCTTAATCTACCATCAGATGTTGTTAAATTTAGATCATAAGACCCTGTAATGACCGATTCTAGTAATACTTCAGATGTTGTTTGCCCAGATTCCGCAACAACTGGAATCTCATACGTTCCTTTTTTAACGTTTTCAGCAGGATTGATCTCGACTTCTACTTTTTTTGAATCACGAGATTCTACTGTCACACTCGTTACATTGTTTCCATCAGCTTTAAAAGTAGATTGCCAGCCATTGGGGACTTGGGCTGACAATGCGTAGGTTTGTTCTTGGGCTGTTCTGTTAGACAATTCTAGCGAATACGTAAAAGTTGCTTTAGAGTCCCCTTCCATGTTTGGTTGGTCTACCGTTAAATCTGTTTGAAAGGTTCCTTCTTCTGAAATGGTGACTGTGATTGGCAGCGTCGTCGTCGTACCATTGTTTGAAGTGGCTACAACATCAAAGCTATAATCCCCTTTTTCTATTTGTAATGGTACTTCAAGGTCTACCGTAAAATTTTCTGAGCTATTAGGTGCTACGGCAAGTTCGCTGACCGTTTTAGACCCTGATGAAAGTTGATAAGACCACTCTTTAGGTAAATCCTCCACGCTAAGTTTTAATCGCTGAACTTCAGACGAATCGTTCATGATTTCTATATCATAGGTAAGCGATTCGCCAGGTGTCACAGTTGTACCGGTATAAGGTGTGAAAAGCGTAATTCCTCCTGCTGCACCAATAGACAAAGGGGAAATCACCCCAATCATAAGTGCACTAATGATGGTTAAGGATAACAATTTCTTTATCATGTTCTAAATTCCCCCTAAATATTTTTTACTCATAAGTGATACGCACTTGAGACATTATTGGATTTATATTTTTTAAAAAAAGTTTTGTCGAGAAGTAGTACTTAATTTTTCTTGACAGATTCTAAACTCCTCATAAAAATAATAGATAAACAGGTTAAAAAGGGAGGGCGTGGATGATGTGGGAGACCGATGAGTCATTGATCAGAGGAATGGCACAACAGTCCAGTCAAGCTTTTCATTTGTTTTATGAAAAATATATCGATTATGTCTATCGCATTGTCATTGGCATTGTAAAAGACCATGAACAAGCGCTGGATTTATGCCAAGAATTATTCTTAGAGTATTACAGTAAAGCTCATACATATAGCGAAGAAAGAGGTAGTGTTAAGGCGTGGATTGCTGTAAGGGCGAGGAGTCGATCTTTAGACTATCTACGAAAGCAAAAGCGGGAGACTGAATATGTTCAAGGGATGTCAGGAGCAACTGATCAATCACCACAAGACATATATTTGAAAAAAGAAGAACGTATTAGTTTGATAGAATTTTTGTTTAAATTACCTGCTAAACAGCGAAATGCGATTGTCGATCATTATGTTAATGAGTTATCGCATTCTGAGATTGCCAGTAAGGTAGATAAGCCCCTAGGTACTGTGAAATCGTCTATTAGATACGGGATTCGAAAGCTAAGAGATTTTTATATTCGAGAAGAAAAGCGAGGTGAATCTAATGAAAACCAACCATCTAACTGATGAACAACTAGTTGATTGGATCGAAGGTGAAATAGACGATGACACATTTATTTGGTCGCATTTAAATCAATGTGAAAAGTGTTATCACAATTATCGTAACTGGAAAAAACTTCTGCAATCTGGTAAGTCATTAAATGAAGTGGACAGAAAGAGTGTTTGGAAAGGGATCCAAGAAAAGAAGCAGGCAAATGAGTATCAGAAGAATAAACGTAAGAAGTATTTGGTCTCAGCCGGGTGGATTGCCTCGTGTTTTATATTTTTAGTCGTTGGCTATGTATTGGGGCAAGGGCAACCCTCGAATTATGTATCAACGACTGTAAATGAAGATCAGCTAGATACGTTTATGAATGAACCTGTCCGACATTATGACATGATTCATAGCGAAGGTGGAGAGCGTCAAGGTGTTGCCTGGTATAATCCACTTAACCGACAAATGATTTTGTATTTGGATGATCCAAGATATTTGGACGGTGAAACAAAAGAAGTGCATATCGAAACGGCCGAACGCGTGATTCAAGTACAACCTAATCATTTACAGGACGGAAAAATGCAGTTTTACTTAAGCGATCGGGAATTGCAAGGAATCATGCAGTTAATTGTAGGTCATGACGATCATGAACAAACCTATCATTTTCAGATGATGACAAAGAATGTGGATTAGACATAACTCTAAAAATGAGTGATTATGTCGATATGAGATGTAGTTTTGCCGATTGGGAAGGCGCAAATGTTGATATGGAGCCTGGTTTTGTCGATAGGGACAGCACGAATGTCGATAGAGAGCGCGGTTTTGTCGATAGAGAGCGTGCTTTCATCGATTGGGAAGGTGCGAATGTCGATAGAGAGTGTGCTTTTGTCGATAGGGACAGCGCAAATGTCGATAGAGAGCGCGCTTTTGTCGATTGGGAAGGCGCAAATGTTGATATGGAGCCTGGTTTTGTCGATAGGGACAGCGCGAATGTGGATAGAGAGCGCGCTTTTGTCGATAAGGACAGCGCAAATGTCGATAGAGAGCGTGCTTTCATCGATTGAGATAGTGCTTTCTAATATATGAACCTTTGAATAGCAATCCCCCCTCACACATATAGTGAGGGGGGAAATGCTTCATATCAATACCCAAACTGATTCAATTTATTATAGTAAGTTTCGAGAAAATCGAAGAACACTTTTTCAGATGGGGCGAGAGAACGGTTGGTTGGTAGAACGATCCCGACCGTTCGTGTCACGTCTGGCTCCACAATTTCGACTGCCTTTGTGTCTCGCATTGGCATGTCTGTTAGAGTAATTTCAGGTAAAACACTTACTCCAAGGCCAGCTGATACCAACCCTTTGATTGTATCAACGTCCTCACCCTCAAACGCAATCCTTGGTTGAAACCCTACTTGTGAACAAGCTTTCATGACAATGTCCCGAATGATATAACCTTGCCTAAACAAGACGAACTGTTCATGACGTAGTTGGTCGAGTCTTAAATAAGGCTCATTGACAAGTTCGTGCTGTTTGGATAAGAGTGCCATCATTTTTTCTGTGAAAAAGATATGCCCATCGAGTTGCGGATCACTCGAGGGTACAGGTGACACAAACGCGATGTCGATATGACCTTGAACGACGGCCTCGGATAGCTCTTTGACTGTTCCCTGCTGTAGTTGAAATCCGATTTGCGGATGTTCTTTTCTAAATGCTGAGATCACATTTGGTAATGTTTTTGCTGCTAAGCTTGTTGGGAAACCAAGGCGTATGGTACCAGACTCTGGATTTAAGTACTCGTAGATTTCTCGTTCAGCTTTGTCCAATTCGTTCATCACACTTTTCACCCGTTCAAGAAAAATTTCCCCAACAGGTGTCAGTCGAATGCGACGACTTCCTCGAATGAACAGTTTTACCCCTAATTCATCTTCTAAGTTAGCGATTTGTCGACTCACTGCTGATTGAGCCACATGTAATTCGGCTGCAGCTTCACTGACGTGTTCTAATTCTGCTACTTTAATGAAGTATTTAATTTGTCTAAGTTCCATTATATCAACCCTTGTAAGCGCTATATCTCAAAATGAGATTAATTTTATCGAATATATATATTGATAGCATAACAGAAAAATTATACGATTAGAATAGCTATTTTTCGCATTTTTATAACTTTTTTAACAGTTCTTAATCCGCAGCAGTTCCTCTAAATTTCTCAATAACCGCTTGAGATTTCCAAATTTTTTATAACCCAACAATCTCGCCAGATAAGAGGTTTGATATAGCATCAAAATGAAAGGATGGATGATGTATGATACGAACAGGATTGCCACAAAAACAAGGTTTATACGATCCAAAACATGAAAGTGACGCGTGTGGAATTGGTTTTGTTGCTAATATAAACAATGAAAAATCACACAAAATGATTGAGGATGCAATCACGATTCTTTGTCGTTTAGAACACCGAGGCGGACGTGGGTCTGATCCGAGTACAGGTGACGGTGCAGGAATTATGATGCAAATTCCTGATGAATTATATCGTAAGAAGTGGAATGAATTATTGCCTCAGCCAGGCGATTATGCGGTTGGGATGCTTTTCTTACCACAGCAGGAAAGTTTAAGGGAAAAAGCAGAAGAAATTGTAAATCAGGTTATTAAAGAGGAGAATCATGACTTAATCGGTTGGCGGACGGTTCCAGTCGATCAGTCCATGTTATCTGATACGGCCAAATCGACGATGCCTTATATTAAGCAAGTTTTTATTAAAAAACCTGAAACGACGTATTCAACTGAAAAATTCAATCAGTCGTTATATCTAATCCGTCGCATTATTGAACGTCGAATTGCTTCGATGGATGAGTTTAAGCAAGGACCATTTTACTTTGCGAGCTTATCACCAGATATTGTGGTTTATAAAGGGATGTTAGTCCCAGAACAGATGGACGAATTTTATTTAGACTTAAAAGATCCAATAGCCAAAACAGCTTTTGGTATGGTGCACTCTCGTTATAGTACAAACACATTCCCATCTTGGGAGCGTGCTCACCCGAACCGTATGGTCATGCACAACGGTGAGATTAACACAATCACAGGTAACGTGAACTGGATGAAAGCGCGTGAGACGGCTGCGATTTCAACAGTTTATGGTGAACGTCATAAGGACCTTTTACCAATTATTGATGAAACATCCAGTGACTCTGGTATGTTGGACCAAGCATTTGAGTATTTAGTGATGAATGGTCGTTCGATGTCGCAAACAGCAATGATGATGGTTCCAGAGGCTTGGGATTTAAACGAACAGATGAAAGACCCAGAGCGTGCTTGCTTTGAGTATTTAAGTACGATTATGGAGCCGTGGGATGGGCCGACTGCTATTGCGTATACAAATGGTAAACAAATTGGTGCATCACTAGACCGTAACGGATTACGCCCAGCACGTTATTACATTACAGAAGATGACCGCATCATTTTATCTTCTGAAGTTGGAGTTGTAGATGTTGAACCAGAAAAGGTCGTTCAAAAAGGCCGCCTCGCTCCAGGTGAGATGATTTATGTTGATTTAGAAGAACATGATGTTTTATTTAATGAAGATATTAAGCGTAGTATCGCAACGAAATTACCGTATCGTGAGTGGTTAAATGACTCACTTATTCAGCTAAAAGGGTCAATTGATCATGATTCAAGTGAAGAAGTAGATGAAGATACATTGCTTAAGTTCCAGTTGGCGAATGGATATACGAAAGAAGAAACGATGAAAAACATTCTGCCGATGGTGACCGAACAAAAAGATCCAATTGGGTCGATGGGTAATGACACACCATTAGCCGTTTTATCTGAGCAGCCGCAGTTGTTGTTTAACTACTTTAAACAGTTGTTCGCCCAGGTGACGAACCCACCAATCGATGCGATTCGTGAAAAAGGTGTAACGTCGACAACGTCCTACTTAGGGCCGAGACATAATTTCTTAGATGATGGGCCTGAGCATTGTCGTCGCATTCGTCTTTACACACCAATTTTGAAAAAGCAAGAGTTCGATGCAGTCATTCATAACAGCCGAAGTGACTTCCGTTTTGAACGTTTTTCAATCACATATCCAGTTTCGCGTGGGAAACATGGACTAGAATCTACACTAGAATCGTTATTTACACAAGTTGAAACGGCGATTAATCAAGGTGTATCAATGATTGTATTAACGGATTTAGATACATCTGAAGACCAAGTTGCGATTCCATCCCTGCTTGCGACAAGTGGATTACATCACTATTTAGTTAGAAAAGGGCTAAGAACCAAAGCAAGTATAATTTTAGAAACGGCAGAGGCACGCGATGTTCATCAATTCTCTGTATTAATTGGGTTCGGAGCGGACATGATTTATCCTTATTTAGCTTATCGTACGATTGAAAAGCTTGTGGATGATCAGTTTGTTGAAAACTTCTCTTATGAGCAGGCAATTGAACGTTACCGTGAAGCTGCGACGTCTGGCATTGTCAAAGTCATGTCTAAGATGGGGATCTCAACGATTCAAAGTTATCGTGGTGCTCAAACCTTTGAAGCTATTGGTATTGACGAAGAAGTTATGGAGAAGTATTTCTATGGCTCGACTTCTAAAATTGGCGGTATAAACCTAGAGACGATTGCAGAAGAATCTCTGAAGCGTCATGAACTAGCTTATAAGAGTCACCGTAAAACGTTGCCTTCTGGTGGGGATATGCAATGGCGTCATGACGGTGAGTATCACTCGTTTAACCCTAGAACCATTCACACGCTGCAACACGCAGCACGTATGAACAGCAAAACGTTGTATGATAAGTTTTCTAACTTAGTAGAAAGCGAGAAGGTCACGTATTTACGCGACTTACTAGATTTTAATTTTGACGAATCAAAATCGATTCCACTAGATGAAGTGGAGCCGGTTGAAGCAATTTTTAAACGATTTAAAACAGGCGCGATGTCGTATGGTGCGTTAAGCCAAGAGGCACATGAGACATTGGCGATTGCCATGAACCGTATTGGCGGTAAAAGTAACAGCGGTGAAGGTGGAGAAGACCCAGACCGTTTTACACCGGATGAAAATGGAGACTTCAGACGTAGTGCGATTAAACAGGTGGCTTCAGGCCGTTTCGGTGTGACGAGTTACTATTTAACGAATGCCGATGAAGTACAGATTAAGATGGCACAGGGGGCTAAACCAGGTGAAGGTGGTCACTTACCAGGTAAAAAGGTTCACCCGTGGATTGCGAAGGTTCGTAAGTCAACGCCTGGTGTAGGACTCATTTCACCACCACCACACCACGATATTTATTCGATTGAGGACTTAGCACAGCTTATTTATGATTTAAAACATGCCAATCCTGAAGCACGACTAAATGTTAAACTCGTTGCCAAATCAGGTGTTGGAACGATCGCAGCAGGTGTTGCAAAAGGTAAGGCAGATGTCATCTTAATTAGTGGTTACGAAGGTGGTACGGGTGCTTCGGCGAAAACGAGTATTCGACATGCGGGCTTACCTTGGGAATTAGGATTATCTGAAGCTCATCAGACATTAGTTTTAAATGGACTAAGAGAACGTGTGCGCCTTGAAACAGACGGTAAGATGATGACAGGTCGTGATGTTGTGAAAGCAGCATTACTTGGTGCAGAAGAGTATGGTTTTTCAACCGCGCCGATGGTCATCCTTGGATGTATTTTAATGCGTGCTTGTCATTTAGATACTTGTCCAGTTGGTATAGCGACACAGAATCCTGAGCTGCGTAAGAAGTTTGAAGGTAGTGCTGATCATGTGGTCAACTACATGCGCTTTGTAGCTGAAGAAATGCGTGAGATTATGGCGAAGTTAGGCGTTCGTACGTTAGATGAACTAATCGGTCGTACTGAATTATTAACTGTTAGCCAAAAGAAAGAATTACATGGAAAAGCGAGACAACTAAATCTTGAGCCAATTTTACACCGTGCGGATTCAGCTTGGTTATCTCAAGAACGGGCACACATTAATGAATATAACGACGGGCACTTAGATACGGCTGTCATCATTCCGAAAGTTGAAGCGGCGTTAGAACACCGTGAGAAGGTACAATTAGAATTGCCGATTGAAAACACAAATCGTACGGTTGGTACAACGTTAGGTTTTGAAGTGTCTAAACGCTATGGCGAAGAGGGATTGCCTGAAGATACAATTGATTTACGTTTTACTGGTTCAGCGGGTCAAAGCTTTGGTGCCTTCGTTCCACACGGTGTGACGATGCGTGTAAACGGTGATGGAAACGACTATGTTGGAAAAGGTTTATCAGGTGGTAAATTAATTTTTCAACCGAATCTACCATCTGCATTGCACCGTATGGAAGAAGTTATTATCGGTAACGTCGCGCTATTTGGAGCAACTAGCGGTGAAGCCTATATTAATGGTGGAGCAGGCGAGCGTTTTGCGGTACGTAATAGTGGCGCACACGCTGTTGTTGAAGGTGTTGGTGATAATGGTTGTGAATATATGACAGGAGGCCGTGTAGCGGTACTAGGTGGAATTGGTAAAAACTTTGCAGCCGGTATGTCTGGTGGCATTGCCTATATTTGGGCAACAGATGAAAAAGAACTCAAGAAAAAGTGTAATCGCGAGTTAGTTTTATTCGAGCGATTAGAAGAACGCGATGAGATCAACGAATTAAAAGAAATGCTTATGAAGCACGTTCAATATACAGGTAGTAAACGAGCGAAACAGATTTTAAATAATTGGGAGACTTCGGTTAACCAGTTTGTTAAAGTCATCCCAGCAGAGTATAAAGCGATGCTGGCGAAAGAGACTGAACAAGAAAAAGTTGTGCAGTAAAAGAGAGGAGGCTCTTATAAATGAGCCTCTAACACCAAAGGAGGGAGTCAGTAAATGGGTTATTTAAAAGGTTTTATGGACTTCAACCGTAAAGATCAAGCCGTTCAAGACCCCATAGAGCGTATTAAGAGTTGGGAAGAGTACGTCATACGTTTTAGTGACCAAGACTTAAAAGAACAAAGCTCACGCTGTATGGATTGTGGAACGCCTTTTTGTCATACAGGGTCAGAGTGGGATGGCGCTTATGTCGGCTGTCCAGTTAATAATTTTATCCCAGAATGGAATGAGCTTGTCAGTGAAGAAAACTGGGAAGAAGCTTTACGTCGGCTTGAGGAAACAAATAACTTCCCTGAGTTTACAGGTCGAGTGTGTCCAGCACCATGTGAAGGGTCATGTACATTAGCCATTAATGATGATCCAGTGACGATTAAATCAATCGAAAATGAGATAATCGAACGAGGTTTTGATAACAACTGGGTTGAAGCAAAAGTTCCTGAACATAGAACAGGAAAGCATGTTGCAGTTGTAGGTTCAGGACCTGCAGGATTAGCTGCAGCAGATCAACTAAATGAAATGGGCCATCGCGTGACCGTTTTTGAACGTGACGATCGCCCAGGTGGTTTATTAATGTATGGGATTCCAAATATGAAGTTGGATAAAGAAACGGTTGATCGCCGTATTGATGTTATGAAAAAATCAGGCATTGAATTTATTTGTAATACAGAGGTAGGTGTCGATATTACACGTGACGAGCTGAACCGTGAATATGATTCGGTCATCATGTGTACAGGAGCACAAGACCCACGTGATACACCAATTGAAAACCGTGATAGTCAAGGCATCCATTTTGCGATGGACTATTTAACGGCAGCTACTAAAGCGTTAGAAACAGACCCTAAAGATACACCAATCACAGCTGAAGGTAAAAATGTCATCGTCATCGGTGGTGGTGATACAGGTGCTGACTGTGTCGCAACAGCTTTACGTCAGAATGCTAAGCGTGTTATCCAGTTTGGGAAGCACCCAGCAAGTCCCGAAGAACGTACGAATGACAACCCATGGCCAGAGTTTCCAATGACGTTTAAATTGGATTATGGTTATAAAGAGGGCTTAGAAGCACAAGGCGAAGACCCTCGTAAGTATGAAATTTTAACACAGAAATTTGAAAAAAATGACAAAGGTCAAGTGACAGCTCTTCATACTTTAAATGTTGAAAAAGTCTATGAAAATGGAAAACTTGTGACAAAAGAAGTCCCAGGCACAGAGCAAGTTTGGGATGCAGACTTAGTGTTAATCGCCATCGGTTTTGTTGGACCGGAGCAAGAGGTGTTAGAACACTTTGGGCTTAAAACAGATGAACGTGGCCGCATTTGGACAGTAGACGGTATGCAAGATTACCGCACTTCTGAAGAAGGTGTTTACGCCGCTGGTGACGCTCGTCGTGGCCAAAGTTTAGTAGTTTGGGCCATTCGAGAAGGACGTGAAGTCGCTGAGCAGGTTGATCAGTATTTAATGAAAACAGAATCTAAGCAAGTAATTTAATTAAGTGAAAATCCGCCTTTGAGGGCGGATTTTTGTGCGATGGGCAGTTATTTAATTCATGACCTTCTGGTCATGGATAACATTTCGAAACAGGACAGAGACGACACTGCGATGTAACGACTGGGAGAATGCGTAGAAATGTTTTCCAGATGGTGA
>NZ_JBQQCO010000020.1:0-64493 GCF_052246295.1 Piscibacillus sp. B03
TAGATAGGGAAGCGCGAAATGTCGATTGGGAGCGTGGAAATTTAGATAGGGAAGCGCGAAATGTCGATTGGGAGCGTGGAAATTTAGATAGGGAAGCGCGAAATGTCGATTGGGAGCGTGGAAATTTGGATAGGGAAGCGCGAAATGTGGATAGAGAACGTGGGAATGTAGATAGGAAAGCTCAAATTATAGAGGCCGTCAGAAAGCAACAGTAAACCTGGCACTGTTGAAACATCTTAGTCGGCGTGATAAATTAACGTTTCTTGTGCGTTTCTTATACATATAAGTAAAGCGTCCGTTATGAATTAACGGACGCTTACTTTTTATACTTCTTGTTTATTGTCATCTTTTAGCTTATCTTCAAGCTCTCTGATACTATCTTCAATTTGTTTTAAATGCTCTTGTAAGTTCTCTTGATGTGGTTCAATGGTTTCTTTCCAGCTTTCTATTGAGACTTTAATATCTTGAGATAAGTCTTTTAATAAAGCTGCGCCTTCTTTAGACGTTTGAGTTAATTGGTTTTTAAGGTCTAATCCATCTTCTCTAATTTGTTGAGCTATATCACGTAATCGATCACTCTGGTCCTTAACCTTCGTGCGTAATTCTTCGCCAGAACTAGGAGTGGTTAGAAGTGAAACAGAAGCTCCAACAGCACTTCCAAATAAGACACCTAGTAATAATGATTTACCACTTGCCATCGTATCGACTCCTTTCATTGATACTTCTATTATACCCGTTTTTTACTCGATTGTTTAGTGTGTATTTGATGTGATTTACATATGAGCATTAATTTTTTTAGCGATTTCTTCTAGTTTTTCTGGTGAGGATTCTTCCCATACAGTCCACTTGGATTTGAACCCATCATTTTCATCATAACGAGGGATTAGATGTAAGTGAAAATGGAATACACTTTGATCGGCAAATGACCCATTATTGTTTAACATATTCATTCCCTTAGGTTCATAAGCTGCCTTAATGGCATTTGCTACTTTTGGTACGGCTTTGAATAGATTTGATGCCGTTTCTTCATCTAGTTCATAGATATCTTGTTGATGATTCTTAGGAATGACTAGTGTATGACCTTCAGTTACCTGACTAATATCCAAGAAGGCATATACATGCTCGTCCTCATAAATCTTAGCGGAAGGAATCTCTCCGTCAATGATTTTACAAAAAATACAATCTGACATAAATTAAGTCCTCCTTATGCATATTCTTAACAATTATTTTAACGTAAGGTGTTGTCGAATAACAGAAGAATACGTCATTTCTATTAAATCTATCCAAATTTTTGGTATGATAAACAGTAGTGATATAGAAAGAAAAGAGGGATGACATGAGTGATTTATTAACGATAGAAGATTTAGTAGGTGGATATACACAACAAAACGTTTTGCATGGTATTTCTTTTGATGTAAAACAAGGTGAAGTAGTTGGCTTAATTGGCCTTAATGGAGCGGGTAAGAGTACAACGATAAAACATATCATCGGCTTAATGAGTCCTAAACAAGGTTCTATTAGAATAAATGGGCGTACAGTGGCTGAAGATTTAGAACAATACCGTCGAGAGTTTGCATACATACCTGAAATGCCAATGTTATATGAAGAACTAACATTAGAAGAGCACTTGAGATTAACGGCGATGGCTTATGGAATTGATGAACGAACGTATCAAGAACGAACTGAGTTTTTGTTAAAAGAGTTCCGTTTAGATACTAAGAAAAAGTGGTTTCCTGTTCATTTTTCAAAAGGGATGCGTCAAAAAGTTATGATTATGTGTGCCTTTTTGGTTAAACCATCCCTTTATATAGTGGACGAACCTTTTGTTGGGTTAGACCCTCTTGGTATTCAGTCTTACTTAGATACTATGAACGAAATGAAAGAACAGGGTGCAGGTGTTTTAATGTCAACACATATCTTAGCAACTGCAGAGAAGTATTGTGATCGGTTTGTGATTTTACATCACGGGAAAATTAGAGCATTTGGTACTTTAGAGAAGCTACAACAAGAGTTTAACATGCCAAATGCTAGTCTAGATGATATTTATGTTCAATTGACAAAGGACGATGCATAATGGATACAAATCAATTATGGAAAGAACGTTTTGGTTTTCACGTTAAAATGTTAAGTCGTTATTTAAGGCTGATGTTTAATGACCACTTAGCATTTGCGTTAATATTTTTTGTAGCGGGTGGGGCTTACTTCTATCAACAATGGCTAGAAGGTGTGCCTGACACTTTTCCTGTTGATTGGATTATGGCTGTGGTTTTAGGTCTATTATTAGCTCATAGTCCTGTTCGAACGTTTTTTAAAGAAGCAGATATGGTATTTCTACTTAGTGTTGAAAACCGATTAAACCCTTATATTAGAAATGGAATGGTTTATAGTCTGATTATTCAAGGTTATTGGGTTGCCGTTTTCCTATTTGTTTTTTCACCACTGTATTTGAAAATTTATAGTGGAACAGATGCAAAGTTCTTACTGGTTATGTTAGTGGTTCTTTTGGGGGTAAAGCTGGTCAACTTATTAGCGGTATGGTTTTTGGATAAAACTCGAGATCGTCGTCTTCAATATCTAGATGTGGCAGTCAGAGCTGCAATCAACATTATGTTAATTTATTTCTTAGTTAATGGTGAGCTATTTTATGTTGCTATTGCGACAGCATTATTGATTGGCGTTGCTTTTCTTAACTATTGGAATGTATATCAGAAGTATAGCTTACCTTGGGATGTACTAATTGAAAAAGAGGAAGCAAGACTACAATTGTTCTATCGTATGGCAAACTTATCTACTGATGTGCCTGATTTAAAACGTAAGCCGAAGAAACGCCATGCTTTGGTTAATTTAGTAACTAAGTCGATTAAGTATAATCAATCCAGTACGTACATTTATTTGTATTTTATTACGTTCATCCGAAGCGGTGATTATTTTGGCATGTATTTAAGGCTAATTGGATTAACGATATTCTTTATTTTCTGGGTTCCATTATTTTGGGGTAAATTGATTTTTGCGGTTTTGTTTTTGTTTGTAACAGGATTTCAGTTTATTACGATTTACAATCACCACAAGACATTGGATTGGATTCAATTATATCCAGTACCAGATCACTTAAGGAGAAAAGCTGTTCATCAGTTAATCTTCTTACTTATGTTGGTTAAGGTCATTGTATTGTTCTTGTTATTCATCGTGGCAAGTGACCTTATAGGGGCTGTAATCTATGGAGGGATTGGCTTAGCGTTCACGCTACTATTTGAAAATTTCTACGTGAAATCAAGAATCCGTAAGATGAGCTGAATCTAAAAGTGTATGCCGATTCTCAATTGGTGTACACTTTTTAATAATTAGTTGGAAGAGTTTTTTATAGAACCATTTAATTAATGATGAATGGGCGAACACCAATAGAAATGAAATTAACACCCATAAGAATGGAATTAGCACCCATAGACTTACCGTAACCACCTATGGAAAAACAAGTCATTGACCGTCTCAATAGTTATAATTTTTAATTTAGTACATTAATGCGTTTATTCGTTGTTATTCACAAAAGCAGTAACGAGTGTTAAAATCATCAAGGTTTAGTATTCAACAGGAGAGAGGAAGACATAGATGGTAACAAGACATAGTGGACGAGTCCCTTTATGGCAGCAATTATTTTATATCATCGTTGGTTCGGCAATTGTGGCTTTTTCTTTTAATGGCTTCTTACTACCCAACTACATTGCAGCAGGTGGGGTTAGTGGAATCAGTACCATTACAGAGTACCTTTTTAATATAGAGCCTGCTTATGTTATTTGGGGAGTAAATGTACCAGTATTATTATTAGCCTTCTTTTTAATCGGAAAAGCATCAGCTTTTAGATCCGTTGCAGGATCATTAGTTTTACCTTTTTTCGTTTATTTAACTCGTAACATAGAGCCTATTTCAGAAGAGGTTATTCTGGCTTCAATATTCGGTGGAGTTGGGGTTGGAATTGGGCTTGGAATAGTTTATCTTGGTGACGCTTCAACAGGTGGTACGTCCCTTATAGCACAAATGATTTACAAGTATTCTAGTTTATCATTAGGGGCAAGCTTAGCAATCATTGATGGAGTTATCGTATTAACAGCTATAATCGTTTTTGATGTAGAGTTAGGTTTATTTGCATTGATTGGATTATTCATGACCAGTAAGTCAATCGATTTCGTTCAAACCGGTTTTAATCGAACGAAAGCTACTCTTATTGTTTCTGGAAAGCACCGAGAAGTACAGCAAGCGATTTATGAAAAGGTTGATCGTGGTGTGACACGAATATCTGCGCAAGGTGGATTTACTGAGCAGGATCGACCTGTTCTAATGTGCGTGGTCAATCAAACAGAAATCAGTAAATTGAAAAGAACAATAAAAGAAGCGGATGATGAAGCATTCGTCATTGTTATGGATTCATCTGAAGTATTGGGAAGAGGCTTTTACCAAACGACTTAAGAGGATTTATTCATTATTATGTTGAATAGGTGAAATAGCCTAATAATGAAAGGGTGTAATGTAATGATTGTCACAACGACTAATCATGTTGAAGGACGAGAAATTGAAGAATACGTTGATTTAGTTACAGGGCAAACGATTATGGGTGCTAATGTTGTTCGAGATTTTATGGCAAGTATTACAGACGTTGTTGGCGGTAGAAGTGCTCAATATGAGAACAAACTTAATCAAGGTAAGGAAATTGCGATTAAAGAAATGAAAAAGGAAGCCGCTGATCGTGGTGCGAATGCTATTGTTGGAATTGATTTAGACTTTGAAACATTAAGAGATGGAATGATGATGATTGTCGCAAGTGGGACAGCAGTAAAATTGAAATAAAGTAAAAGCCTCGCGAAACCTCGCGAGGCTTTTGTAGCTAGCATATTAAGAATGGTCCTCTTGATATTTTCTATACCCATGTAATAGAGCTTTTGCCGCTATTGGTAATGCTTCTTCGTTAATATCAAATTTAGGATGGTGGTGTGGATAATCATGACCTTCGATTTGAGCACCAGTAAAGAAGAATGTACCAGGGCGTTCTTCTAAGTAATAAGCAAAATCTTCCCCGCCCATGACAGGTGGCACTTCATTAACTTCTTTAATTCCTGGAATGATAGTTCCTTCGTTTAAATAATAGTTAGTTTCGGATTCATGGTTAATGACTGGGGGATATCCTTTTACATAATCAAAGTCATAATCGGCATCATAGCTTTCGGCAATACCTTTAATGATTTTCCCCATCTCATCAATCACTTGATCTTGAACATCTTTATCTAGGTAGCGAACTGTTCCTTGTAATCTTGCGGTATCAGGAATGACATTGAATGCTTCACCAGCTTCAATGACACCAATGGTTAGTACTGCTGATTGTAGAGGATCTAATCGTCGACTAACAACTTGTTGTAACTCCACAATCGCTTGACCAGCCATCATGACGGGGTCTTTTGTTTGATGTGGCATAGCACCGTGACCACCTTTACCTTTAAAGATGATTTCAAATCGGTCTGCACCACCCATGAAAGGTCCACTCCTTGTTTCCATTGTATGAAGAGGTGATGTTGCCCATAAGTGGGTTCCAAACACAGCATCTACTCCCTCTAATGCCCCTTCATCAATCATTGGTTTCGCTCCACCTGGGGCATACTCTTCTGCTGGTTGATGTAAGAAAACCATAGTTCCTTGTAACTCATCTTTGAAAGGTAGTATCGCTTCAGCTACAGCTAACAAACTCGCTGTATGCCCATCGTGTCCACAGGCGTGCATGACGCCATCAACTTTAGATTTATAAGGTACATCATTTTCTTCTTGAATCGGAAGTGCGTCAAAATCAGCTCTTAAGGCAACGGTTTTACCTGGTTTGCCACCTTCAATTCTCGCCACTATTCCATAGCCACCAATATTGTCTTTATAAGGTATTCCTAGTTCATCATATCTTTTAGAAATATACTTGGCGGTTTCTTTTTCTTCAAACGATAATTCGGGATGTTGATGTAAATAACGTCGGTCATCAACCATACGGTTATATAATTGATCTATTTCTTTATAAACTTTATCCCACATGCTCTAGCCTCCTATTCCCATAATTAAATTGAGTATATCAGAAAAATAAAAAATTGATAAACAATCGTGACTCTCAGACTAGAGACTGAGATTAAAACAATCTCAAGGATGTTACAAAGAATAAATAAAAATAGTATGATAGAATTACTTAAATATTTGAAATGAATGAATTTTTTATTTAAAGGATAATCAATTCTTATGACGAATAAAATTTGTAGGTGAGTTGAATGTTTAATAAATTATTTTCAAAGCTAGCCAAATGGACGATTGCACTTATACTTATTAGTTTTGGAGTTGTACTAATCTTACAAAATTTGAGTATTATTTCCTTGGAAATGTCGAATGTTGTCTGGGAATCATGGCCTATAATCATTGTTTTAATAGGTTTGATTTCTTTTTCAAATTATTTCATTCCGTACAAGTCAGGTAGTTGGAAGTTTGGGTCATTTCTTATAGTGTATGGGGCATTACTTTGGGCTGGTAATTTTGACTATATTGAATTTGGAATTATTGATGTGTGGAAATTATGGCCGTTAATCTTAGTTTATATCGGAGCGAATATATTGACAGGGCGAAAAACTGTATCTATTTATGTGGATTCTAATGAAGACAATCACATAACAAAAGACAATGAATTTATAAAAACCCAATCTGATGACGATCGCTCTGCATATGATGAAGATGTTGAGTCTTCTAAGAAAGATAAGAAGAAGGGCCGTTATTATCATCATTATAAGAAACAAAGACATTTCATTTCAGATATAAACTATTCTAGTGAAAATTGGGAAGTAAAGGATATGGATATGTGGACAGGGATTGGAGATCTCTATTTTGATTTTTCCAGAGCCTATATCCCTAACCAGGAAACAAAAATACGATTACGTGGCTATATAGCAGATATTCATATGAAACTTCCTGAAAATGTTGCATACAAAATACACGCCAGTGTGAAAATTGGTGAAGCAACAATCTTTAATCAAAAGGGAACAGGTCCAATCGGCGGACCCGTAACTTATATTTCCGATGACTATGAGACGGCATCTAAAAAGATTGATATTTATATGGATTATAAAATCGGAGATATAACGGTTAATTACGTATAGGAGCGGTGTAGATGCTAAAGAAGCTCAAGGGTATTCGCTTTCAGATGATGCGAACGGAATTGTATATTATATATTTTTCGTTACTGATTATTTCACTTATTTCTTTCTTTACTTATTCAGTGTTTGAACCTGATTGGTTACATTTAGAAGCCATTTTCTTCCTTTTAATCATGATTATTTTGGTTATGACACCTATCGGATTATATGTCATCTTTAAACAAACTAAATATATCAAAGATCGTCTTCATGCTTTTTCAATCTTTGTATCGATGCTTCAGCAAGGTAAATATAGCGCGAAACTATTTCTAGAAGAGTCTGAAGATGAACTAGATAATTTCACTGAAGAACTAAACGAGTTAGCGAAAAAGATGAAAGATCAAGTTAATACACTTCAAAGATTAGCTGATGAAAAATCGGAATTTGCGCAGCAAGCTCATATTGCTGCAACGATGGAAGAACGCCAACGACTAGCTCGCGATTTACATGATGCGGTAAGTCAGCAGTTATTTGCACTGACTATGATGTCTCAAGCTACTGTTAAGTTAATTGATAAAAAACCAGATCATGCTAAAAAACAAATTGAAGAAATATCAGAGATGGCTCTACAAGCGCAAAACGAAATGAGAGCGTTGTTGTTACATTTAAGACCAATTTACCTTTCTGGAGAGGCTTTACATGAAGGGATTATTAGATTGATAGAAGAATTAAAGAAGAAATCAACATTACATTTTGATTTAGATATTGATGAAATAGATTTATCACAGTCTAAGGAAGAACATCTGTTTAGAATGATTCAAGAGGCTTTATCAAATATTTTACGGCATGCCAATGCACAAAACGTAAAAGTCGAATTAAAAAATCGAGATCAAGAGATTTTTGTTCATATTGATGATGACGGTATTGGCTTTAAAGCTAACGAACAGTTAGAACAAAGTACGTCTTACGGATTACAAACGATGAAAGAACGATGCGAGGAAATAGGTGGAACGTTTCGAATTAAATCCCAAGAAGGTCAAGGAACTTATATTGACATAAGGATTCCAAAATAGGAGTGGTGTATATGGAGCCAATTAGGGTGTTAGTAGTAGACGACCATGATGTTGTTCGAAAAGGAATTATTACTTATCTTATGACTGAAGATGACATAGAAATAGTTGGTGAAGCATCTAGTGGATTCGATGGTGCTAAATTAGCCAAAGATTTAAATCCAGATGTTATATTAATGGATTTAATTATGGATAATGGAACTGGCATTGAAGCAACAGAAGGAATTATGAAGGATAAACCCGAAATTAAAATCATCATTTTAACAAGCTATTATGATGATGAAAAAGTTTTTCCAGCACTTGAAGCGGGGGCATTTAGTTACATGTTAAAAACCTCATCTGCAGATGAAATAGCACAAGCAATAAAGAAAGCTGCTAAAGGTGAGAATGTTATTGAACCAAAAGTGGCTGGGGCGATGATGAGCCGGATTAGAACGCCAGATCGTATGCCTCATGAACTTTTGACTGAACGAGAGTTAGAAGTATTAATATGTATAGGGAATGGACTAACAAATAACGAGATTAGTGAAAAGTTATTTATAGGAATTAAAACAGTTAAAACACATGTTAGTAACATTCTAAGTAAGCTTGATGTTCAAGACCGAACACAAGCAGCTGTATATGCTCATCGTAATGGGTTAATGAAGGAGTCAAATTAGTAATAATTTCCCATTGTTAATATTGTGTAAATTGTAAAAACTGTATTGACTTTAAACTTTTATTACAAGATAATTAAGTTAGCTAAAAAATGCGCGATTCTTGTCGTATAATTTTGGGAATATGGCTCAAAAGTCTCTACAAAGCTACCGTAAAAAGCTTTTCTACGAAAGGAGATCGTCGCTATTTATAGGGTACTAGATTACTAGAATACATAGCCTGCCTATAATTAGACGAAACCTCCAAGCATCATAGAATATTCGGTGTTCTTTGTGCTGTTTTTTTGTGAGCGACAACTTGCGTATTTGTAGCAAAAAAGATATTTGGAGGGGTTAATTTTGTTTAAGAGATTAAGTATTGCACTAATTGCATTTACGACTTTAATCTTCTTAGCGGCTTGTGGAAATGGTGATGATGAAGAAGTCATTACATTAGGATTCATTCCTTCACAAGATGCTGGTGACATCGCAACAACTGCAGAACCATTAGCAGAACGTTTGTCAGAGGAATTGGGTGTTAAGGTTGAAGCTGAAGTTATGGTTGACTTCGTTGGACTTGTTGAGGCAATGCGTGAACAACAAGTTGATATCGGTTTCTTAAATCCATTTGGCTTTGTACAAGCTGAAGAACGTGCTGATGTAGAAGTATTACTAAAAGCTGAACGTCATGGAGAAACATCATATAAAGCTCAATACAGTGTACCTGCTGATTCTGATATTCAATCGATTGACGATTTAGTAGAACAAGAAGGACTTGTATGGGCTTTCGCTGACACACTTTCAACTTCTGGATATTTATTCCCTGCTAAACAATTAAAAGATATGGGTGTTGAAGACTTAGCTTCTCACTTTGAACAAATTAGCGTAGGTGGACACGATAATGCTATGATGCAATTAGTCGATGGTGCTGCTGATTTTGCAACTACATTTGATGATGCACGTGATACTCTACGTGATGAGTTCCCAGATATCGATGATCGCATTCGCGTAATCGGTTACACTGATCCAATTCCGAATGATACGATTTCGGTGCGTAGTGGACTAGATGATGAGTTAAAAGAAGACATCAAAGAGGCATTCTTAAGCTTCAATGATGACGAAGAAATGCTTGAAGTATTAAACGAAATCTATACATGGACTGGTATTGCTGAAGCTAAATCAGAAGACTATGACATTGTAAGAGACGTTTTTGCTGAATTCGAAGATGAATTAGCAGAATAATATCATCAGTTCTATTTGGAAAAGAAGATGGATCTCTTGTCACATTCATATAGTGACTTTCAGCTATAGTTGCTGATAATAGATCTTCTTCTTTTCTTTTTTAATTTGTTGGAATTATGAAAGATATGGACTTCTAATAAGATATGGCAGGAAGGTGAATGAAAGGTGATAGAGTTTAATAATGTATCTTTGGTTTATCCAAATGGTCACCAAGGTCTAAAAGACATAAATCTTAAAATTAATGATGGGGAGTTCGTAGTTGTAGTCGGGTTATCAGGTGCAGGTAAATCGACATTAATTCGTAGTATTAACCGTATGGTTACGCCTACAAGTGGTGAACTCCTAATTGATGGTGAAGACATCTTAAAATATAAAGAGCGACAGTTACGTAAGTTAAGAACCGAAGCGGGGATGATTTTCCAAAACTATAACCTAGTACGTCGTATGTCTGTATTGCGTAATGTTCTAACAGGTAGATTAGGTTATACCAATACGTTCAAAAGTTTATTAGGTTTATTTTCTCAGGAGGATATTAAGCTAGCGCTTAATAACTTAGAACGTGTAGGTATTAAGGAGAAGTCGTATACAAGAGCTGATGAACTAAGTGGTGGTCAGCAACAACGTGTTAGTATTGCTCGTGTTCTAACACAACAACCTAAAGTTATTTTAGCGGACGAGCCAGTGGCGAGCCTAGACCCACCTACATCTCATAAAGTTATGAGTGACTTAAGAAAGATTAGTAAAGAAGATAACTTAACAACTCTTGTAAACCTACACTTTATAGATATGGCTAAAGAATATGCAGATCGAATTATTGGTTTAAGAGACGGTGAAGTTGTATTTGACGGTCCAGCTAGTGAAGTAACAGAACAAACATTTGAAGAGATTTACGGTCGCCCTATTAGAGAAGATGACATGCTCGGAGGAGATGAGGAATAATGGCCAAACAATATCCATTGCCTGATGAAAGTCAAGGTCGTTTTCCAGTTACACCTAAAGGCCTGAAATGGTATTTAGGGTCTATTATAGCTCTTGTCATCTTTCTATACATACTAGCGTCTTATTTTACCGAATCTTCACCGGATAGAGTGATCGAAGGATTACCGATTATTTTTAGGTTCGTTGTTAATGACTTATGGCCGCCAAACTGGGGCTATATAGATACAGTATTCTTTGCTTTATTAGAAACTTGGAATATTGCTTTAATTAGTACAACAATTGCCGTTGTGCTTGCTCTTCCGATAAGTTTTATTGCGGCTTCGAATATAAATCGTAATATGTTTTTCTACCAAATTGTTAGAAACGCTTTAAATTTATTACGTACAATTCCTGAAGTTATTTTAGCAGTATTATTTGTTGCAGTAGTTGGAATCGGTGCTGTATCAGGTATATTAGCTTTAATCGTTTTCTCTTTAGGAATTCTAGCTAAATTAATTAGTGAAACGATTGAATCGATTGATCGTGGACCTATGGAAGCTGTTAGAGCTTCTGGAGGAAATGTGTATCAGGTCATTAAATATGGGGTTATGCCTCAAATTAAACCTCAATACGCTTCTTATTCTTTATATGTGTTAGAGATTAACGTAAAAGCATCAGTTGTTCTTGGTTTTGTTGGTGCTGGTGGTATCGGGATTATATTACGTCAACAATTAAGTCTATTTAACTACAGCAATGTAGCTTCAATTATTATCGTGTTATTTATTGCGATATCTCTAATCGACTTTATCAGTAACCGACTAAGGGAGCGTTTAGAATAATGAAGAATCAAAAGTTTAGAATAAACCCACCAATGAAAAAGAAAACAAAACTAAGAATTTTAATTGTAACGTTAATCTTAAGTGCTTTATACGTTGTAGCAGCGTTTACGACTAACTTTAATGTGAGGGGATCAGCAGCATCACCTATAGATACTCTTAAACGTATTTTTATTGTGCCATTAATAGATGGAGATTACAGAAGTCAATTTCCTGAATATATAGGGTACATGATGGAAACAATTGCGATTGCCTTTGCTGGTTTAGCAATTGCTGCTATATTAGCTATTCCAGTAGGTTTCTTAGCTTCACGTAATTTGGGCAAACGATTTAACTATATTGGAAAAGCTATTTTAAATGCTATTCGTGCCATTCCTGAATTAATCTTTGCGATTATCTTTGTTGCGGCAGTTGGTATGGGACCTTATGCAGGGGTTTTAGCTATTAGTATTAATTCTATTGGTATGCTTGGTAAACTTTACGCAGAGGTAATCGAGTCAATCGATACAAGTAATGTGGATGCCATTAAAGCAAGTGGTGGTAGCCGAATTCAAGCAATGTGGTATGGTGTGCTTCCGCAAGTATTACCTGAATTTACGTCATACGCCATTTACCGCTTTGAAATTGATGTCCGTGCTTCAACTGTATTAGGGATCGTTGGTGCTGGCGGTATTGGTGCACCATTAATTCTAGCAACCTATCAAAGAGCTTGGGAAGAAGTAGGTTTAATCCTAATTGTTGTTGTGGTATTCGTAAGTTTAATTGATTTATTAAGTGGTTACATCAGAAATAAAATAGTTTAACAGTTTTAGTAGGTTATTTAGAATGGACCACATTTTAAATAACCTATTATATGTTTAAGGGAGAATTAAATATGGATCAAAATCTTATATTTGAAAAAGCGAAAGAATGGACTTTAGAAGCTGGTGAAATTCTTAGAACAGCGGTTAAAGAAGTGGTCGATGTTGAGTATAAAACATCTGCAGCAGACTTAGTAACGAACAAAGATCAAGAAATTGAGAAGTATTTTGCAGATAAGATAAAAAATAATTTTTCTAATCATTTCTTACTTGGTGAAGAAGGTACGGTACAAGAACTGAAAAAGTATGACCCATATAATGAAACGGTCTGGGTGATTGACCCAATTGATGGGACAACAAATTTCGTTCATTTGAAATGTAATTTTTCAATTTCAGTCGCTGTTTATCATAAAGGTATCCCAGTTTTAGGAATCATTTACGACCCCATTAAAGATGAAATGTTTCATACCCTGTGTGGTCAAGGTGTATTTGTCAATAATGAAGTATTGCCGAAACCTGATCAAAGTGTCACTCTAGAACAAGCAGTGTTAAGTATGAATCATTTATGGCTAGCACCTAACCCTTATCTCAATTTTAAACCATTACAAACATTGGTTAATCAAATAAGAGGATTTAGATGTATTGGCTCAGCAGCACTTGAATTAGCGTATGTTGCAGCTGGCAGGTTAGATGGAGCCATTTTTATTGGGTTAGGGCCATGGGATTATTCGGCTGGCTTAATTATGTTAAAAGAACAAGGTTATCAGATTACGACAGTGACGAATGAACAGGTACCCTTATTTAACCATTCTTCGATTTTAGTATCACATCAAACTCTTCACCATGAAATCTATGTACAATATATGGAAAAAGCTTTATCTTAAAAAGCCTAAAGTGACTTTTCTCAAAAAGAGTTAATAGTCACTTTAGGCCTCATCCACATTATGGCTCTATAATATCTAGTTGAGTCACATAGGAATAACCATCAACATAACTTGGTTTTTCTTCTTGTTTAGCATGTGACTTCTTAAAGTCTTGAGAGTTTTTCCATTGCATAAAATCATCAACTTGTTTCCATTGAGTTAAAATGATATAAGTATTGTCTCTCGTTGGTCGTAAGATCCTAAATGCTTCAAAACCTTCAGCTGTCTCAATGTTTCCGGACCGTTGCTTGAATTTGTCTTCCAAGATTGGTCCGCCTTCAGAAGTAACGGGGATATTATTCAGAACCATATATCCGTATTGTTTTAGTTCCCCAATCTCTTCGACAATTTCAAATTCTCTCGGTTTTTTTAAAACGTGCTGTTCTTCACCTTCAATAACTGCTTTAGCATCTCCATCGAGTTCTTCCATTACGATTAGACTTTCATTTTTGTCTCTTAAAGATAATAAGTAATCTTTAGTTCCATGGGTGATCCAGAACTTTTTCATAAAATATTCACCAATCCTTCATAAAATCTTTATTTTAATGTAATGAACAAGTTGTACTATAATGTAGGAAGTTTTAGACAAACTAAAAATAAAGAATCGTAGATGAGGTGGCTAAGTTGAAATGGATTAAGCCATTCAATGACAAGTATCCACGTTTAAAGTGGTTTGTATACAGTATTATAACATTATTTACTCTCACAGTATTGGGATATCTATTTATCATTCTCGGAGGGCGTTTTGTCGTTGATGAGAAAAATTTTGTCTTATCAGAGTCAACGGTGTTATTGACGGAAGATGGAGAAGAGATTACAAAACTATATGACGAGAACCGGACCTATGTTCCAATAGCGGATATTCCCGAACATGTTAGAGAAGCATTTATTGCAATTGAGGATCATCGTTTTTATGACCATGCAGGTGTAGATTTTTGGGCGGTTTCGCGTGCAGTCACACGAGACATTATGACCTGGAGTAAAGCAGAAGGTGCGAGTACGATTACTCAGCAGTTAGTAAAAAATGTTGAATTAACAAATGAGAAATCTTGGATGCGTAAGACGAAAGAGGTTATGGGTGCGATTTATCTAGAACGCGTTAAGACCAAAGATGAGATTTTAGAGTATTATTTAAATGAAATTTACTTTGGGCATGGAATCTATGGTATTGAAGCGGCATCTCAGTATTTTTTCTCGAAGTCTGTTGAAGAGTTGAACCTAACTGAGGGTGCTATGTTAGCAGCAATGCCCAAAGCACCTAATCGTTATTCACCTTTAAATAACGAAGAGTTAACCTTAGAAAGAAGGAATCTAGTGTTGGATCGAATGTATAATTTAGAAGTCATAACAGCAGAAGAGTTGAAGACAGCACAAGGAAAAACATTAGGGTTAAATATTGGTGAGCAAGAGGAAAATAAGTGGTTAAATAGCTACATAGATTTAGTTGTGGACGAAATAGAAGAGGACTACCATTTATCGAAACAAGAAATCTATACTGGTGGTTATGAAATTACGGTTGGGTTAGATAAACAAGCTCAACAAGTCATTGTTCAAGAATTACAAAAGGATGATTATTTTAGAGGATCGAAAGAGAATGTTGAGTCTGCTGTAGTTATTTTAGATCAACAGACGGGTGTAATTAAAGCTGCCGTTGGTGGAAGACATTATAATCGTGGTGATCTAAATCGAGTAAAGGTTAAGCGTCAGCCAGGATCAACGATTAAACCACTAGTGGTTTATGGCCCTGCTTTAGAAGAAAGTTCCTTAAGCCCATACTCTTTGTTAAAGGATGAAATTAGGGATTATGATGGTTATGAACCACGGAATCATAATGATGTATATGAAGGTCAGATTACTATGTATGATGCTTTAAGGGATTCTAAAAATACGACTGCTGTGTCCGTCCTTAATAACATTGGTGTTGAAACGGGTAAGAGCTACTTAGAGAAAATTGGTTATGACTTAAATGATCAAGGCCTGTCATTAGCTTTAGGTGGGCTTGAAAAAGGTCTATCTCCTATACAAATGGCTGCAGCCTATCGAACATTATATGATGAAGGTTTTTACGTAGAACCTAATGCCGTTATTAGTATAAGGGACCGAAACGGAAATACATTAAATGTTGAACGCCAAGAGCCAATCAGACTATTTTCAAAGCAAACCTCCTGGTATTTAACACGTATGCTTGAAGCTGTAGTAACTAGTGGAACAGCTAGTACAAGTCAATATCCGAAGAGTCTAGCAGGTAAAACGGGTTCTACACAACACCCTCATGTAGAAAACGGTTATAAAGATGCTTGGTTTGTTGGGTTTAACCCTTCGTATGCTATTGCGACGTGGATAGGGTATGATCAAAGCAACGAGGAGCACTATTTAACAAGTGGAAGTAACTTAGCAACACAATTATCCAGTACCATTCTTACAAGACTTGATTCTGTTCATGATTTTCCAAATGAATTTACGGTTCCAGATGGTGTTGAAGACTTGGAAAAACCAGTTAGACTTCCAACCATTCAGGACTTTGAAGCTAAGTTCTCATTCGGTTTGTTTGATGGCTTATTCGTGGAATTGACTTGGACAGCAAGTGAGGATGATCGTATTGTCTATCATATTTATAAGAAGTTTAATGGTAACTCTGAATATGTTGGTCGAGTAAAAGGAAAAGGCCGTTACATTGATCATTCTGTAGATTACATTAATAATCCAACATACTATATTGTTCCAATTAACCCTTTAAATGACCAAAATGGCCCACGTTCGAATGAGAGTCGTGCGTTTTAGTCAAAAATGTGACTGCAATTATGGGCAAAATGATGACAATTCCATCAGATTGCTATACACTAGACCTATTTTCTTATATAGTGGAGTTGGATTAAATGGTCGAGAATGAAAGGTGAATCGTGATGAAAGAATTTAATGATACCATTTTAAAAGCTTACAATGGTGAAAAAACGGATTATGCGCCACTTTGGTTTATGCGTCAGGCTGGGCGTTCTCAGCCAGAATATCGTAAGTTAAAAGAGAAGTATTCATTATTTGAGATTACACATCAACCTGAACTTTGTGCATATGTAACAGAGTTACCAGTTGTAAACTACAACACAGATGCAGCGATATTATATAAAGATATTATGTCTCCATTACCTCCTATTGGTGTGGATGTCGACATTAAAAAAGGAATAGGACCTGTTATAGATAACCCGATTCGATCAAAATCAGACATTGATCGATTAGGTGATTTAGACCCAGAGCAAGACGTTCCTTATGTGTTAGATACGATTAAAATTTTGACTCAAGAGAAATTAAATGTACCTCTTATTGGATTTAGTGGTGCACCATTTACGCTAGCGAGCTACATGATTGAAGGTGGCCCTTCAAAACAATACAATAAAACCAAGGCAATGATGTATGGTGATTCAGAGACGTGGTTTGCATTAATGGACAAACTAGCGGATCTAGTTATAACCTATACAAAGGCACAGATTAAAGCTGGAGCTAAAGCAATTCAGGTTTTTGATTCATGGGTAGGAGCAGTTAGCGCCCCTGATTATCGCGTATTTATAAAACCTGCAATGAAGAAGATTTTTACAGCGTTAAAAGATGAAAATGTTCCAACGATCTTGTTTGGAATTGGTGCTAATCACTTATTACTTGAGTTTAATGATTTGCCTGTTTCAACAGTAGGACTTGATTGGAGAACATCCATTATTGAAGCTAGAGAGATGGGAATCACGAAGACTGTACAAGGGAATTTAGACCCTGCAATTCTTTTAGCTGATTGGGATATCATTGAAGCTAGAACTAAAGAAATCCTTGACCAAGCTAAAGAGCAAGATGGGGGTTATGTCTTTAACCTTGGTCATGGTGTCTTCCCAGAGGTACAACCAGAAACATTAAAACGTTTAGCTCACTTTGTACATGAATATTCAGCGAAATAAAAGGAGATGAAAAAACATGGCAACCAAAAAAGTAGGATTACTCGTTATGGCCTATGGTACGCCATATAAAGAAGAGGATTTAGAACGCTATTATACACATATTCGTCATGGTAGAAAGCCAAGTGAAGAAGCACTAGAAGATTTACGTAGTCGTTATGAAGCTATTGGTGGTATCTCACCATTAGCTAGAATAACGAGAGAACAAGGAGAAGCTTTAGAAGCTAAGCTTAACGAAGAACAAGACGATGTTCAGTTTAAGCTTTATCTTGGTTTAAAACATATTGATCCATTTATCGAGGATGCAGTTCAACAAATGGCAAAAGACGGAATCAAAGAAGCTGTCAGCATTGTTTTAGCACCTCACTATTCAACTTTCAGTATTAAGTCATACAATGGAAGAGCTCAAGAGGAAGCTGCTAAACACAATATTGAGCTGAAATCTGTAGTTGATTGGTACAATGAGCCAGGCTTTATTGATTATTGGGTAGAACAGGTTAACAAGGTTTACGGTTCAATGCCTGAAGGGGAACGTGATCAATCTTGTTTAATTGTGTCAGCACATAGTCTACCAGAGAAAATTATTCAAGATGGAGATCCATATCCTGATCAGTTAAAAGAGACGGCTGATTTAATAGCTAAACAAGCAGGTATTACCGATTATGAAATTGGCTGGCAAAGTGAAGGTAACACACCTGAACCTTGGCTAGGTCCTGATGTTCAAGATTTAACTCGTGATTTATTTGAGCAAAAAGGTTATAAAGCATTTGTATATGCACCAGTCGGCTTTGTATCGGATCATTTAGAAGTTTTATTTGATAACGATGTTGAGTGTAAGGTTGTCTGTGATGACATTCAAGCATCTTATTATCGTCCAGAGATGCCTAACACTCATCCTAAGTTTATTCAGACTTTGTCTAAAGTCGTATTAGATACAATGAAAGGCTAGGCGTTGTTTCATGGAAGATCGTAAGCGAGTTGTTATAATCGGCGGAGGCATTACTGGGCTTACCGCCGCTTATTATTTGAAAAGACAAGTGAATAATATCGATGTCATTTTAATTGAAGCCACAGATCGGTTGGGCGGTAAAATTGATACTCTTAAAAAGGATGGTTTTACGATTGAACGCGGCCCGGATTCTTTTTTAGAGAGAAAAGTAGATGCGAAACAGCTTATAGAAGACTTAGGATTAGATGGTGAGTTGGTCCGAAACGCTACAGGGCAGGCCTTTATACTGTCAAACGACCGCCTTCATCCAATTCCAAAGGGTTCTAAAATGGGGATTCCGCTAGAATGGAAACCATTTCTAAGTTCATCATTATTTTCTATGACAGGTAAAGTAGCCGCTTTTAATGACTTAATTAAAGGGCGTTCAAGTGGCGAAGAAGATCAATCAGTAGGGCACTTCTTTAGACGTCGATTAGGTAATCAAGTGGTTGACCGTCTCATTCATCCATTAATCTCAGGGATATATGCAGGAGACATTGATTATTTAAGTTTAAAAGCGACGTTTCCACAATTTAAAGAAGTGGAGCAGAAACATAAAAGTTTGATTAAAGGAATGCGACAATCCAACGATGGTGGTACGCAAAATAGCAAACAAGGTCAGTTTATGACGCTAACATCTGGGCTTCAAACAGTGGTCAATAAGCTTGAAAGTGAACTGTCTGATTCCATACATTTAAATCAACGAGTTACTCATATTGATAAGAAAAATGATTCGTATATGGTTCATGTCGATCACCAAAGTGAACCCATTGAAGCGGATTTTGTCATCATGACAACACCACATAATGTAACGGAGAAAATTTTTAGTCAATACGATTTCATTCATGATTTTACACAAGCGAAAAGTACGTCTGTTGCTAATGTGGCTTTAGCATTTGAAAAAGATGCCATAGATAACCTGCCGAATGGAACAGGTTTTGTTGTTTCAAGAAAAGAACGCTATCGTATAACAGCATGTACTTGGACACATAAAAAATGGCCACATACAACACCTGAAGGGCATATTTTAGTTCGTGCTTATGTTGGAAAACCTGGCGATGAAGAAGTTTTAGAGCAATCCAATGAAGAAATTGAACAAATTGTATTGAAGGATTTACAAACTATTATGGAAATCAATAAACCACCTTTATTCAAAGTGGTATCTAGATGGTATGACGCTATGCCACAATATACGGTGGGACATATTGACCGATTAGAAGCACTTGAGGCAAAACTAGCAGAACATCTTCCAAATATTTATCTTGCTGGAGCTTCATATCGAGGTGTGGGGTTACCAGATTGTATGAAACAAGCCAAAACTGTTGTAGAACAAATTAAACAGCAAGTCTATTAATTAGAAAAAGCACCTAGATGATTTCATCTAAGTGCTTTTTCTATATCAGGTGAACCGTTTAAGTTCAGATCAATTTGGCAAGCCTTTTAAATAATTGTTGAGCATTTTTCGCATTTGTTTGTGTAGCAGTCTGCTTGCTCTTCCATTTCCTTTTTACATGTCGCACATTTTTTCTTAGGTAAGTTTTTAAAGAACTGAACAGGTGATAATAACATGTTATTCCTCCTCGTGTTCCTTTTAATAATACTATACTGTATTAATACAGTTTTGTTAATACCTTTTTCTGTTTTAGTACAAAAAATAGGAGGTTAGACCTAAATGGAGATGAAAATTGTCGGTTTTTGGGGTGCCTATCCTGAAAAGAGTGAAGCAACGTCTTGTTATTTGTTGAAAAGTGATGATTATACGTTGGTAATTGATATGGGGAGTGGCGCATTGTCACGTTTGCAAAATTATATTAATTTGAGTGATATTGACGCTGTTATACTATCGCATCATCATAATGATCATACCGCAGACGTTGGGGCGTTACAGTATGCTTGCTTGGTTCAGGAACAATTAAAAGAACGTATGGGAAAGCTACCAATATATTCACATAAAGAAGACTCCCAGGCGTTTCAGAAGCTAAACCATCAAGCAACAGTTGGAAAAGTTTATGAAGCCAAAGGAAGAGAAGAGATTGGGCCTTTTACATTTAAGTTTATTAGAACGAAGCATCCGAAAGCATGTTATGCCATGAGAATTGAACTCGAAGGTTGTTCAATTGTTTATACAGCTGACACTTCTTATTTTAAAGAATTAACTGATTTTTCAAGAGGGGCAGATTTATTAATTGCTGAGACAAGCTTTTATAAAGGAATGAATGGTCAGAAGGCAGGCCATATGACAAGTGAAGAAGTGGGCCGATTAGCGAGTGATGCAGGTGTTAAAGAGTTGTGGTTAACACATTTACCACATTTCGGAGATTTACAACAGTTATATAAGGAAGCAGCAGAACAATTCTCTGGAACGATTCAATTGGCTAAAGAAGGACTAACTTGGCATAACAATTGAAGTTGCGACAAGAGTTATTTAAAATGAAGTAGGACACAAAAAAGGAGGATACATAATGCTCTATTTTATCGATAACGAAAATATTACAGATCCATATATTAATCTCGCAATAGAAGAATATGTATTAAATCACTTAAACATTAGTGATGATCAACAGTATCTATTGTTCTATGTAAATGGACCGTCTATTATTATAGGTCGTAATCAGAATACAGTAGAAGAAATTAATACAGATTTCGTTGATGCCAACAACATTAAAGTTGTTCGTCGTTTATCAGGTGGTGGTGCTGTTTATCACGATTTAGGCAACTTAAACTTTAGCTTCTTAGCCAAAGATGAGGGAGATAGCTTCAGCAACTTTGCGAAGTTTACACAACCAGTTGTTGACGCGCTACAAAAGCTGGGTGTCAATGCAGAGCTTTCAGGCCGTAATGATTTAACTGTAGAAGGACGTAAAATCTCGGGTAATGCGCAGTTTACTAAAAAAGGGCGTATGTTCAGTCATGGTACATTAATGTTTGATTCTGAGGTTGAGAATGTCGTTTCATCTCTTAAAGTAAAATCAGAGAAAATTCGTTCAAAAGGGATCAAATCAATCCGTAGTCGTGTTGCGAATGTATCTGAGTACCTAGATGAAAAGTTGACGATGGACGAGTTTAAAGAGATTTTATTAAAATATATCTTCGATGTTAAAGATGTAAAAGATGTACCACGTTATGAATTGAAAGAAGAGGACTGGAAGAAGATTAATGAGATCTCAGAAAACCGCTATCAAAAGTGGGAATGGAACTATGGTCGTTCTCCAAAGTTTAATATCCAGCACTCAAAACGAATCGAAGGCGTCGGTTCATATGATGTACGTCTAGACGTTAAAAAAGGAATTATTGAAGATGTGACTGTTTTTGGTGACTTCTTTGGAATCGGTGAAGTATCTGAGTTAGAAGAGGCACTTAAAGGTGTGAAGTATGAACGAGCTGCGATTAAAGAAGCGATTAAGGACGTGGATATTCAACATTACCTTGGTAAAATTGAAGAAGAAGACTTCTTAACATTAGTTTATTAATAGATTTCAAAACCACAGTCCAAGACCTGGTCTGTGGTTTTAATTATGAAGAAGCAGTAAGAAGCCTATTCAAAAAAACTCACACAATTTTGAATTTAGAAAGCCCTTACACTTGAAGTAAGACGTGTTATAAATTATAATAAATTCAGAATATAATGAATGATTATTCATTCATACTTGAAGTCTTAGAGGGGGATTTTACATATGAATCTAAGTGATCAGTTGACGTTAACAGCCAGGGATAACCTGTCTAAAACGGCATACGTGTTCAACAATGAGGAAACAAATTACCAAACACTAGAAGGTTCAGTCACAAAATTTGCATCAAGCTTAAAGGATTTAGGCTATGAAAAAGGCGATCATATCGCATTAGTAGTGGGTAATACACCACACTTTATCATTGGGCTTTATGGAGCATTACGATTGGGGCTTAAGGTCATACCTGTAAACCCAATCTATACAGCTGATGAAATTGCTTATATTGTCAATAATGGTGATGTAAAAGGTGTTATTACATTAGATGTCTTAATGGAAAAGTTCGAAAAAATGGACAAGCTTATTCCGAACGTGAAGCACTATATCGTGGGTGAAACGAAGCCTGATTACGATGTCAATCAGTCTGAACTAAGTGAACGTACTTATTCATTTACGAAACTAGTTCATGCAGGTAGTTTAGAGCTTGAACGCCCAACACTTGATGATGATGAAACCGCTGTTATTTTATACACATCTGGTACAACTGGTAAGCCTAAAGGTGCCATGTTGACACACAAGAATTTGTATTCTAACGCTAAGGACGTAGCGGAGTATCTACAAATTGGTGCGAGTGATCGTGTTATAGCGGCATTACCAATGTTCCATGTCTTCTGTTTAACCGTAGCTTTAAATGCACCATTAGTTAGTGGCGCTACTGTGTTAATCGTTCCTAAGTTCTCGCCAGATGCTGTCTTCCAAATCACAAAAGACTTTAATGCAACTGTCTTTGCGGGTGTGCCTACCATGTATAACTATCTTTTACAATACCCTAATGAAGACGAAAAAGATTTCTCTTCTATTAGATTATGTATTTCAGGTGGTGCATCCATGCCTGTTGCGCTACTTGAGAAATTTGAGGAACATTTTGATGTACGCGTCTCAGAAGGTTATGGCTTGTCTGAAGCATCTCCTGTTACCGCATTCAATCCATTAGACCGTCCACGTAAAGCTGGTTCAATCGGAACTAATATCGTTAACGTAGAAAATAAAGTTGTCGATGAAAATGGCCAAGAGTTACCATGTGGCGAGGTTGGTGAGCTTATTGTACGTGGGCCAAACGTAATGAAGGGTTACTACAAGATGCCAGAAGAGACTAATGCATCTATTAAGGATGGTTGGTTATATACTGGTGATATGGCACGCCAAGATGAAGAAGGTTATTTCTACATTGTCGATCGTAAAAAAGATTTGATACTTGTTGGAGGCTATAATGTTTATCCTCGTGAAGTAGAGGAAGTATTATATAGTCATGAAAAAATCAGTGAGGTTGCAGTGATTGGGGTACCAGATCCAAACTTAGGTGAAGCTGTTGTTGCCTTTGTCGTATCAGCTGATGATTCAGTGACAGAAGAAGAGCTATTAGAGCTTTCAAAAGAAAAATTAGCAAAATACAAAGTTCCAAGTGAAGTTCGCTTTTTAGATGAATTACCTAAAAATACGACAGGAAAAATTTTAAGAAGAAGCTTGAAAGATCAACTCGCAACACAATAGAAAAGTAAACGCTTACAGGATTCCCTAGCCAAATTGGTTAGGGAATTTTTTTATAAAAAAGTCTTGATTTCTGAAAATTGAATCCCTATACTAGATATCAACATTCAAAATTTGCTTTATTACATAAAAGCATACAAGCATAAAAGTGAAAAAGGGAGAGGGGAAATCAAGATGAAGAAATTATGGATGATTACATTAGTAATTGGAGCAATTGCATTTTTGACAGCGTGTGGGACGTCATCAGATGCAGAAAGTAATGAAGGAGAGGGTGATTCATTAACAGTTGGTATTACACAAATTGTAGAACATCCATCTTTAGATAGGGCAACTGAAGGGTTCAAACAAGCCTTATTAGACGCTGGTCTGAATGTAGAGTTTGAAGAAGAGATTGCACAAGGCGACAATAACAATAATCAAACGATTGCTCAGAAACTAGTTGGTGATGAAGTTGATTTAATTTTTGCTAACTCAACTCCGAGCGCCCAAAGTGTTCTAAACGAAACATCGGAAATTCCAATTGTGTTTACTTCCGTAACGGATCCAGTTGGTGCAGGATTGGTTAATTCGATGGAGAAACCAGGTGGTAATGTAACAGGGACAGCTGATATGCACCCTGAGACTCTACCAAAAACAATTGATTTAATAAAAGATTTAGGTAAGGAATCAATTGGTTTAATCTATAATGCCTCTGAACAAAACTCCGTTGCACAAATTGAGTCAGTTAAAGAATTAGCAAACGAGAATGGTTTAGATACCGCTGAGGCTACCGTTTCTTCTTCATCAGAAGTTAAACAAGCTGCGGAATCATTGGTAGGGAAAGCAGATTCAATTCTAATTATTACAGATAATACAGTGGTCAGTGCACTTGAGACGGTGTTAATGGTTGGGCATGACAATGAAATACCAATTGTCGTAAGTGAACACGATTCGGTTAAACGAGGAGGCTTTGCGGCATTTGGTTTTGATTATTACGATATTGGTTTTGAAGCAGGTGAAAAAGCAGTTGAGATCTTAAAAGATGGCCAATCACCTAGCGAAATTCCAGCTCAATACCCTCAAAACCTAAAGCTTATGATCAATGAAGAAGCTGCAGAAAAAATGGGTGTTGAGTTAACAGATGAGCTTAAAGAGGATGCGGAATTAGTGACAACTGAGAAAGAGGACGAGTAGAGGAGAGTTAACATGGTTAGTGCATTATACGGCGCAATAGAATCAGGTTTAATCTATGCGATTATGGCTTTAGGTGTATACATTTCGTTTAGAATACTAGATTTTCCGGACTTAACGGTAGATGGTAGCTTTGTAACTGGTGGAGCCGTGACTTCGGTCATGATTGTTGGAGGTACAAATCCAATTACAGCAACATTAGTCGGAGCGCTAGCGGGTTTAGTAGCAGGAATCATTACTGGTTTATTGCATACAAAAGGAAACATTAACCCACTCCTTGCAGGTATTCTTATGATGATTGCGTTATATTCAGTTAATTTAAGAATTATGGGACAACCTAATATTCCTTTGCTAAATGAGACAACATTATTTACCACGTTGTCATCTATGTGGGCAAGCTTCAACCTTGACCGATTTTTATTCGCACCATTCGAATGGTTAGGAATGGCTGACTTTGCGCCAAGAACATTTTACGTAATCATTTCTATGGTCATCATTGTTCTAGTTGTAAAAAAATTACTTGATTTCTTCTTAAGAACTGAAGCGGGAATCACTTTAAGAGCAACGGGCGATAACCAAAGTATGGTGAAAAGTTTTTCAACCAATACTAGCCTGTATATCATATTAGGGATGGGACTTTCAAATGCGCTAGTCGCATTAAGTGGTGCTCTCGTCGTTCAGTTTAACGGATTTGCGGATGTTAACTTAGGTGTTGGGATGATAATTATTGGCCTAGCATCCGTGATCATTGGTGAAGTCTTATTCGGAAAAGATAAAATTGTTCGCATGACGCTAGCTGTAATCCTAGGTTCGATTGTCTACCGTGCTATTTATGCACTAGCCTTACGCGTTGACTTTTTAGAAGCGAGTGATATGAAGCTGATCACAGCACTCATTGTCATTTCAGCACTTGTCATTCCTAATAGCTTAGAGAAATCAAGAGCTAAACGTGAGTTTAAAAAGTCAAAAAACAGAGCAACAACTCATCAAGAAGGGGAGGTCCAGCATGCTTCAGCTAAATAATATCCATAAAACGTTCTATCCCAATACACCGGATGAACGACGTGCGTTAAATAATGTCTCGCAAGATTTAAACGATGGTGATTTTGTCACGATCATTGGAAGTAATGGAGCTGGTAAATCAACATTACTTAATATGTTAGCTGGAACTCTTTTTCCTGATGAAGGAGATGTTTGGATTGATGGTCAAAATGTAACCGCGTGGCCAGAGGAAAAACGCGCAAAACTTATTGGACGTGTATTTCAGAATCCGCTCATGGGAACTGCACCAGGTATGACAATTGAAGAGAATATGATGATATCTCTTGGACGCACGCAACGTCGTAGCCTGTTTAAAGGCATTACGAAAAAGACACGTGATCGTTTTCGTGAGCATCTATCAACCCTAGAGATCGGACTAGAAAATCGTTTGAACTCTAAAGTTGGTTTATTATCAGGTGGGGAACGTCAAGCATTATCTCTATTAATGGCAACTTTCACAGAACCAAAAATCTTATTGTTAGATGAACACACTGCAGCCCTTGACCCTTCAAAAGAATCGTTAATCATAAATCTTACAAAAGATTTAGTGGAAAAACATCAACTAACAACTGTGATGGTGACTCACCAAATGGAACAAGCCATTGAACTTGGTAATCGTCTTTGGATGATGGATGAAGGAAGTATTATCTTTGAAGCAGATGGTGAACATAAACAAAATCTCACTGTACCAGATCTATTAAATGAATTTGAAAAAGTCCGTGGTAAACGCATGGCGAGTGATAAGGCGTTGTTAGCTAAATAATAAATAATCATTTTAACCTTGTTTGAGTAAAAGACTTGGAGCAATTGCTCTAAGTCTTTTTTACGACCTCCTAAATTATTGAAGTATATAAAAATGTTAATTCTAATTACTTTTTTATGATTTTAATTAGTTTATGAAAGGTTTTAGGGCATTTATTTAACGTTTTAGGCAAAAAATTTAAAATTAGGTCATTTAACTTTTTAACCTAATTTTTATATAGTCTATATAGAAATAGAAGGGGGTTATCAAATGAAATTTAATGATACGCCGCAAGTTACTGGTAGGACTTTAGCAATTATGCCTTACTATATTAATGATGATACATTAGGGTCTCATGTTATGGAAAAGGATAGGGAGTATCATACTCATTTAAGCCCAAAAAAAGTTGTGGATCTAGGTTGTAAAGCGCATGGTTCAGACTTGAGAGGGCGGCTTAGTGGTGCTCAATATGTGACTGGATTTAGTCGAAAAACACCAATTGCCATCGATACATATAATAAACTTTACTTCTTCCCAACTTCATCACCAAGTTCCAATGAATGCGTATGGATTTGCTACAATCATATTTTATATATTGAAAAAGTAAAACCAAAGCTGACCCGTGTTCATTTTAATAACGGACAGTCTTTACTTGTTAATATTTCATACATGTCACTTAATAATCAAATTCAAAAAACAGCTCAGTACCGGAACCTACTCGAAAAACAAATTAGTAAGCTTCAGAAAGAAATTGAGTATGACCTTTTAGAGCTTCAATCATAAGCTCCTGATAAATGTTTTCCACCTTTTTACGGACGGCGGGGTTAAAATACCGTCGTTCTTCTTCATATCCTCTTGCGATAAATAAGTAAGTTGAGAATGTATCATTCTTTTGAATAAAAACGACATCCATTTTACCTTTTCTCATTTTCTCTCTTAAACGTCTGCGTTCATTCTTGGCTAATTGCTCCATTTGTCTTAATAGTTTTAAGTAAGGCTCCTTGATCTTAAATTGCCCATTTTCAATATGTTGAAGATCTTTTTCTAATACAATGATCGCCATTGATAAGAATAAGAAACGTGAAGTTATGTTGAATTCTTCCTCAGTTAAATAACGCATGCTGTTCATCCCTCCACAATTGTCGAACGTATGTTCTATTATATGCAATTGTGATAAAATATTCAACATAACTGTAGTATGCAAAGTGTGGGAATTTGATATAAAATAGGAGTAGACGAGATAGAGATAGGAGTTAAGCTTATGAACCAGGATGTTTCAAATCTTGATGAGCTAAAAGAGATGATTTCTGACTCGGTTGTTGGAAATTTTATTATACAGTTATTAGAGTTTTATGGAAGTTTTGGCCCCATACCTGGGTTATTATTACCATTTATTGAAGCATTTTTACCGTTTTTACCAGTAATCGTTTTTATTTTGGCTAATTCAATTGTATATGGGTTAATTTTTGGATTCTTATTTTCTTGGGTTAGTGCCTCTGCAGGAGCCATTTTAGTCTTTATACTCATTCGAAAGCTTGAAAAAAAGTTTCATTGGGTACAGCGCCTTAAAGAACAAAAACAAGTAAACAGAGTTATTTCATTTTTTGACCGTCACGGTTTCGGGCCTATATTTTTATTGTTATGTTTCCCGTTTTCACCGTCTGCGCTCATTAATGTAGTAGCAGCATTCACAGGAATATCATTACAGCAATTTGTGTTAGCAGTATTACTAGGTAAGGCTGCAATGATTTTCTCAGTATCGTTCGTAGGTGATAGTATTGCTTCATTTGCCCAAAATCCAATGAAAACGATCATTGTAGGAGTTGCAATTGGTTTATTCTGGTTATTAGGTAAATTTATCGAAAAGAAAATTCAATCTTCAGCTGATAAAACATATCGAGAGGAAAGAAATGAGAAGGAGTAAGGGGGATAAGAATGGCCTTACAATTTATATTAGGGCGTTCAGGCTCTGAGTTTGGACATTTTGTGTTAAATGAGATCACCGAGGACATTAAGCAGGATCCACAAGGTGATCCTATTTTTTATTTAGTTCCAGACCAAATGGCATTTCAACAAGAATATGATTTAATTAGACAACCTGGGATTAATGGTTCTATCCGTGCCCAGGTATTTAGTTTCTCACGTCTAGCTTGGTACATATTCAATGAAGTAGGCGGGGCAACGAAACCGTTCATATCATCAACTGGTATTCAAATGATGCTAAGAAAATTAGCTGATGAGCACAAAGAAGAGCTACTAGCTTTTCAAGAGGCCGTTGATAAACAAGGGTTCATTGACCATTTAGAAAAAATGATAACCGAATTGAAGCGTTATCGAATCACGCCTCAATCATTAAATAGCGTGATTATGGAGATGTCTAAGTTCTCGCATACACACCCGAATGAGGTCGCGCTTAAAAACAAATTAAATGACCTTGCGTTAATTTATTATGAATTGGATCAACAGCTTAGAGGTCATTATATTGATCACGAAGACCAGCTAGAACTTATGGTTGAAAAAATTCGTGAAACAGGTATTTTGAGTCAGTCCACAATTTACATTGATGGATTTCATAAGTTTACCCCTCAAGAGTTTTATGTACTTGAAGCCTTAATGAAGTATGCCAAAGACATCAAAATCACCTTAATGATTAATCCAGGTGTATCTGATGGTGGCGAACTTGATTTATTCTATCAGACAAAAACAACATATGACACGATTATGGAAATTGCCGAAAGTGAAGGAGTGGAAGTTGACGAGCCTTATTATTTATCACCTCAATTGCGTTTTAAAGGGAATCGTGGACTTGAGCATTTAGAACGTTACTTTGAGACACAGCCTGTACCAAAATTTGATGGTAAAGCTCCTATAAAATTAGTCGAAGCCGTTCATCCGAGAGCAGAAGTTGAAGGGGTTGCCCAGGAGATTACTCGATTAGTGCGTGATGAAGGGTACCGTTATCGAGATATCGCATTGTTAATTCGTCAGCCTGAAGTCTATCATGATTTGATTGAAACCATTTTTGAAGATTATCAAGTTCCAGTTTTTGTTGATGAGAAGAAAACCATGTTAAATCACCCGTTTGTAGAATTAATCAGAACTGGTTTAGAGGTCGTAGAAAGTAACTGGCGATATGATGCAGTTTTTCGCTTGCTTAAGACAGGATTTGTGTTATCAACAAATGAAGAGTATCCATTAAATGAAGAAGCGATTGATACTTTGGAGAATTATGTTCTTGAGTACGGTATCAGACGTCGTGACCAGTGGCTTTCAAATGAAAAGTGGCCATATCAACGTTTCGCAGGACTTGAATTTCGTCGTCAAACGGATGAAGAAAAGGAAGTCGAAGATCAAATTAATGCTTATCGAGAACAAGTGGTAGACGCTTTAAGAAACTTTGATCAACAAATACGAGAGTCACAGACTGTAGCAGAAAAGTGTCAAGCTGTCTATGATTGGCTAGAACATTTAGATGCTCCACGTTCATTGGAGACGTTACGTGATCAGTATGATGATTCAGGGCGTGTTGAGATTGCTAGAGAGCAAGAGCAAGTTTGGCAAGCGGTAATGGAATTATTTGATGAAATGGTTGATTTGATTGGGGAGGACGATGTTACTAATCAGTCCTTTTTATCAATTGTCGAAGCTGGCTTTGATACATTAACGTTCGCACAAGTGCCACCAACGATTGACCATGTCATTATAGGTAGTGTGGAGCGTTCTCGTTTATCCGATGTGAAGGTAGGCTTTGTATTAGGAGCCATTGAAGGTGTTTATCCATTAAAGCCACCAGGTGAAGGTATGGTAACAGATGATGAACGGTTGGTCCTAGAAGAACACGGATTAACGCTAGCAGATCGAGCAGACCGTGTGTTATTGGATGACCGATTCTATATGTATATTGCGTTTACACTGGCTTCGGAAAAACTATGGGTTAGCTATCCGTTAAGTGATGAAGAAGGGAAATCTAAAGTGTCAGCACCTATTGTTAAACGATTACAACAGATGTTCCCTGAAGCCGATCGGAAGTTTATTATGGATGATGAAGATGAACAAGATCCAATGCGTTTTATTACCAATCAGGAGAAATCTCGTGCCATTTTAACCGCTGAACTATCTAAGTTTTTAAGAGGGTACCCTGTTGCAGATGTATATTGGGATACGTTGCACTGGTATGTCGAGCATGAGATCAAGAACGGCATTACTCATCGCGTTTTGCAGAGTTTATTTTATCGACCAAAGCCTGAGAATTTACAAGAGAATACCGTTAAGCAGTTATATGGTGAAACCATTCGCTCGAGCGTATCGAGATTAGAGACGTATCATCAATGTTCGTATCGCTATTTCGCGCAGTACACGCTTGGACTTAATGAACGTAGTACTTTCCAGTTAGCTGCACCTGATATTGGCCAATTGTTCCATGAATCTTTACGTGCCATAACGGAGTGGGTGTATGAAGAGGGTAAAGCCTTTTTTGAGTTAACCGATGATGAAATCAAATCCTATGCCCGTCGTGCGGTTGAGCAGTTAGCACCTGTTTTGAACCATCAAATTTTGTTTAGTTCGAATCGTTACAAATATATTTTAAGAAAACTAGAGCAAGTAATTATACGAGCAACGAATGTCTTAGCTTATCAGGCCAAGCATTCACAATTTGCACCAGCTGGAATTGAAATTGGTTTTGGTAGAAGACATAAGCTTCCTCCACTTCAATTAAATTTACCAAAAGGCTATCAATTAGAGTTGAGTGGTCGGATTGACCGTGTTGATCAAGCTGAAATTGATAATCAACTCTATTTAAGAATCATAGATTACAAGTCTAGTCAAAAGGATTTAAGCCTAGTTGATGTTTATTATGGGTTAGCTTTACAGATGTTAACTTATTTAGATGTTGTCTTAACTCACTCATCACGTTGGATGGGGAAACAAGCGGATCCAGCGGGTGTTTTATATTTTCATGTTCACAACCCGACCATATCTGATCCGAAGTCGATAGATGAGAAAGACTTAGAAGAAGAGATGATTAAAGCCTTTAAGATGAAAGGATTTCTATTAGAAGATGAACATGTGGCACAAGCAATGGATGAATCGCTAGAATCTGGAATGAGTAAAATTGCGCCGTTTGGTGTGAAGAAAGATGGTTCATTTAGAAGTGGATCAAAGACAGTTGATCAAGAAGTGTTCAAACGGATGAACAATTATGTCAGAAATGTCATGATGAACGCCGGGAATGACATTGTGAATGGACAAGTTGAATTAAACCCATTCCAAAAGAAAGATATGGTTGCGTGCACTTATTGCCCATTTCAGTCAGTTTGTCAGTTTGATCCCACACTCGATGAACATGAATACCGTCGTTTAAAAGAAGATTCAGATTCGGCGATGCTTGAGAGAATTTTAAAACGAGAGGAGGAGTTGTAAGTGAAGTGGACAAAGGAACAAGAGTTGGCCATATATGAGGATGGAAAAGATGTATTAGTTGCAGCTGCAGCTGGTTCTGGTAAGACAGCTGTTTTAGTTGAACGAATTATTCAGAAGATGTTACGTGAACAGGAACCCTTTAACATTGATGAAATGTTAGTGGTGACGTTTACGAATGCTGCGGCACAGGAAATGCGCACGCGTGTTGGAGCAGCGATCGAAAAGGCGCTCCAAAGTAATCCGGATTCTATTCATTTAAAGAAGCAACTGTCCTTACTTCAACGCGCTAACATCTCAACTCTTCATTCGTTTTGTATGGAAGTTGTAAGAAAGTATAGTTATCAATTAGATTTAGACCCAAGCTTTAGAATTTTAGATGATACGGAAGCGGAACTTTTAAGAAATGATATTATTCAAGAGGTATTTGAAGAATGGTATGGCAAGGAAGACGATGAGCAAGAGGCGTTTTTCCGATTTGTAGATAGTTTCTCAAGTGACCGTGATGATGCAAAAGTTGAAACATTAGTCATGAAAATGTATGAATTTGCAATGCAAAATCCTTGGCCATTTGAGTGGCTTGAAGAACTAAAAGAGACGTATCAATTATCTGAAGGGACAACATTAGATGATTTAAAATGGATGCCTGTTGTCCGGGAAGATATTAAAGAAAATTTAGAGGCTATGCTGTTTGATGTTAATCAAGCGATTGATGTTGCTCAAGATGTTGGTGGTCCTGAACATTACTTACCGACATTGTTGGACGATAAAAATCAGGTTCAACAAGTAATGGAATATGTTGGTGCACCTTGGGATGAGTTACGAGAAATTGTTAAAAGTAATGAAAAATTTGGAGCGCTTTCTAGAAAGAAAGTGGAATGTGATGAAGTTTTAAAAGAAACAGTAAAAGAGATTCGCAATCGTTATAAGGAACGAATGAAAAAATTAGTAGAACGATGGTTTAATCGTCAATCTAGTTCTCTAATTAATGATTTACATCAATTAAAGCCATTAATTGACCAACTCGTTATTCTTGTGAAACAGTTTCATGAACGTTTTCAACAAGTGAAAAAAGATCAGGCAATGGTTGATTTCTCTGATTTAGAACATTATTGTTTAACCATTTTATTAGATGATGAAGCAACTAAGGATAATTTAATAGGCTCAACTGTCGCCAAACAATTCCAAAACCAATTTAGAGAAGTTTTAATTGATGAATATCAAGATACGAACCTCGTGCAAGAAACGATTTTACAACTTGTGACACAAGGTGAGGATGCCGGTAATTTATTCATGGTTGGTGATGTAAAGCAAAGTATATATCGTTTCCGTCATGCTGAACCAACATTATTTATGAACAAGTATAGTCAGTTCAAGCAAGAGGACAATCCATCACTTCGAATTGACCTGGCCAGAAACTTCCGTAGTCGTAAGGAAGTATTAGATTCCACTAACTACATTTTCCGCCAACTATTAGACGAACAGGTTGGTGAAATGGTCTATGACAAAGATGCGGAACTCATTTATAGTAATCAAGTTTATGAACAGTTAACCACTACAGATGTCGATACAGAGTTACACATCATTACTCAAGACGAATTAGAGGATGAGTCTGTATCTGAAGAGTGGAAGTATATCGAGAAAGCACAATTAGAAGCGAGAGCATACGCTGAGAAAATTCAGAAGTGGATTGGAACTAAAGGGCAAGATCCAATGAAAGTGATCGATAAAGAAACAGAACAGGTTCGTAATTTGCAATATCGAGATATTGTTATTCTAATGCGTTCCATGACATGGGCGAGTGTAATTGTTGAGGAATTAAAGCAATTGGGGATCCCTGTGTATGCTGATATTTCATCAGGGTACTTAGAGGCGATGGAAGTTCAGATTATGCTGAATGTGTTAAAAACAATCGATAACCCTCAGCAAGATATTCCACTTGCGAGTGTTCTGAAGTCGCCAATTGTTGGTTTATCTGAAGACGACTTAGCTAACATTCGTTTGCATGGTAAAAATCAGCCTTTCTATGTTGCAATGAAAAATTACACAAGATTAGGTGAGAATGAACTTGTTATTCGTAAACTAGAAGCATTCCTTACTATGTTTGAAGCTTGGAGAGAAGAAGCTCGTTATGGTGCACTTTCAAAACTTATTTGGAAAATCTATCGCGATACAGGATATTTTGAATTTGTCGGTGGAACTCCTGGCGGAAAACAACGTCAAGCAAACTTAAGAGCCTTATATGACCGAGCTCGTTCTTATGAAAGTACATCATACCGAGGTCTATATCGTTTCTTAAGGTTTATTGAACGTATGGAAGAACGTGGGGAGGACTTAGCAGCCGCGCGTGCATTGGGTGAACAAGAAGATGTTGTTCGCATGATGACGATCCACAAAAGTAAAGGCTTAGAGTTCCCAGTTGTCATATTAGGGGCAGCAGATAAAGGATTTAATGAAATGGACTTTAAAGGTCAATACTTACTGCATAAAGACCATGGATTCGGTGCGAAATATTTAGATGTTGATAAACGGTTGATGTTTACAACATTCCCATTTGAGGCTATAAAAGTCGCCTTAAAACGAGAAATGTTAGCAGAAGAAATGAGAATTTTATATGTGGCGTTAACTCGTGCTAAAGAGAAGTTGACGATTGTGGGAACGGTAAAAGATTTTGAAAAAAGGCTGAGCAAGTGGAATGAGATATCAGCTCATCTAGATTGGGTATTACCACCCCATGTTAGGTCAGATCAGGCAACATACCTAAACTGGATTGGGACGGCTTTAATTCGTCATAACCACGCTGAAACACTTCAAATGAATGGGGTTGGTTCCAACGTTCCGACTGCGATTACAGAAGATGAGTCTAATTGGAAAATTAATATTCAACATGCAAGTGAATTAATGGAACCTGAATGGATTACAGTTAAACGAAATGATGAACTTGAAAAAGTCATTAAAGATTGGGACACATCGCATATTCAAGGACATTCAGAACTCTACGATGAAGTTGATCGTCGACTAAACTTCCAATATAGACATCAAGGAGCTGCATACAAACGAGCAAAGCAAACAGTAACTGAGCTTAAACGTTTAAGGCAAGCTCCAGATGATTATAGTAGTTCCGATTTAATGACAAAACAACCAAAAATGAGGTTCAAACGTCCACGATTTATGCAAAAAGATTCTAAGAAATTAACAGCAACCGAAATTGGTAGTGCGATGCACACAGTCATGCAACACATGCCATTTAATCGTGAGTGGACAAAGGTGAGTTTAGTTGAATTTGTAGATGGGTTAGTATTAAAAGATATCCTTCGTGAGGAAGAAGCAGAAGTAATAGATTTTGATGGCATTTTAGCTTTTCTTAACGAGCCAATTGGTCAAAAACTACAAACTTCAGAAACCATTAAAAGAGAGCTGCCATTTACAATGGAACTACCTGCTTCTGAAGTGTATCCAGATTGGAATGACCCAAATGAAGAGTCTGTGATTATTCAAGGTGTTATTGACTGTTTGTTCGAAACAGAGGATGGATGGTATTTACTAGATTACAAAACAGATACAATATTTGGAGATTTGACTGAACGAAAAGTTAATGAATTAGAAGAACGTTATGCGGTTCAGGTGGAACTTTACAAACGAGCAGTCGAGTCTATTTGGAACATAAATCTAGAGCATGTTTATTTATATTTCTTCGATCAAAACTTATTACTAGAGCATTAATTCAATCACATTAATTAATCTGCCCTAAAATAACAATTGGGGCAGATTTTTATATCTTTTGAAAGATTGGACGGTCCTAATATAAATAAAAAACACACGCCCATTAATATTGAGCGTGTGTTCAATTAAGCATTCCCTGCCACGTTCTGATCATTTACATCAGGATCAAATGGGTTAGTAGAACTTAATAAGTTGTTGGTGCATATGAAGTCACCTGTATTTAATGAACCAGAACCGGCGTTGGTTTTGGAGGAACTTTTAGGAGCAATGTAAAAAGCATCTCCAAAATTGACTGTGCCACCACCGACACTATTAATTTTTAATGGTCCTACAATGGAAGGCATATTTTCACCTACTTATTGTTTTTTAGGATTCGTTTGTGCCTTACTATACTTACGGCTTTACCATGTTTAAAGGATCCGATATGGAAGACTGATGACCCTGTAACCCCAATTGAGTTGATGGACTGGACTCGAATAGGATTCTGATCTGTTCGTTTTATGTCTAACTCCACAGGTTCTAAGAAATGGGGTAATGGTTCTTGAATAATGATTTGATCATCTGTTATATATTCACGTGTGAAGGTAGGATCTTCTTTTTGAACAGCTCTTGCAATCGAGAAAGGATAGACACCAACACTATCTCCAACTTGGAGTGTAGCGCTAAATTCAATTGCATTGCAATATACTGTTTCGACTTTAGAGTCACGCACTAACTACCACCACTTACTGGACCGAATGGAAATACATTCTCAAAAACATATGATTCTGGTGGAGTATCAAAACGTGATGCTAATTGAAGGTGTTCTACATCTCCAATAATAAATAGCGAGGATGTTGAGACCCCATCTATATCAATATGCTTTACATTTAATTCTTCGTTATATATATTAACGTTCATCTTCTTCATTCTCCTTAATTTGGTTTAGAAAAAGATCAATACCCTGAGTAATCTCTTTTTGAATGTGTTTTATTAATGCAGGAATCTGTTCCTTATCAATAATAACTCTACCATTCTTCTGCATGGATGAGGTATGTTCTTTAATGCGATTTGGTAATTGGTCTTTAATATCTTGAAGGATTAGAAGTTGTTGTTTTTGATCTAATTCAATATCATTTTCTTCTGTGAAATGTTTAATAGCATGAGGTAGTTCTTTTCTAATAAATGGCATTAATTGATTATAAACTTGCTGTTCCATAGGAGTTAAGGTTTCTTCGGATGATTCTTTTGGTAAATCTAGTTGTTTGAAGGGTAAGTCTTCTTGAGGAGTTAGACCAATGTTCAAAGTACCTTCTAAAGTTTCAATTTTTAATTGTTCAAAATTATATTCAACTTTATCGGCTACTTTATGGGAGTTTCGCTGTTGATCAATAAGTTCATCCACTTTTTCATTTAATTGCTCTAACATAAGATGCTGTTGGTTAAGTTTCTGCTCTAAGTAGGCTAATTGTTGCCATAATGTATTGTATTCTTCCATGCTAACTCCTCCTTACACTTTTATTAATAATTTATGAGCGTTTGCCTAATTAGTGAAAGGAATTAGTGGCATTTCAATGATAGATCCTCCACTTTCCGGTTCAGCTTCTTCTGCCGGACCAGTAAATTCTCCTGTGTTATATGCATTTGCTACAGCTTGAATCGAACCAGAACTACCTATTTGAAGTACGGAAGAGTTTGTGATGGAATCGACTTTTAGAAATTGAATATAAATTTGTTGGTGTATGGTCAAAGCCATTTATAACACCTCATTTGTCTATATAATCTTGATCAAACACGATTGTGTCTGATTGACCTAGTTGAACTCGAATACCATTGCCAGTGTTAAAAGATCCTCCACCAGCATAGGTCTTGGCTGAGCTTACGGGTTGAATGTAATAAGCGTCACCAATATGGAAAACGCCAGAAGATGAGACAGAATTGACTTTAATAGCTCCGACAAATGCTGCCATCGCAATAACCCCTTTCACATTAATATATGTGCGGGTAAAAGAATTGTTATAAAGAACTACTTGGAATTAAATGTTATAATATGTGGAAAGAGGTGAGAAACTTTGGAACCAGTAAATCCAGTAACAAAACGATATGATTCAATTGATGCTATTAGAGGGTTTTCACTACTAGGAATCTTGATTGTCAATCTATTAAGTTTCCATTCTCCTCATTTTATGTATGGTGGATTACGTGAGTTTTATAGTGGTGGGATTGATGCCGTCACGTTATTTTTTATAGATATCTTTGCACAGGCTAGCTTCTATCCTTTATTTTCGCTACTATTTGGAATTGGAATATACATGATGTATGTAAGATTAAAAGAAAAAGAAGTTGATGCCATTACAATACTACGCCGTAGGATGATTATTTTAGCTGGTTTAGGACTTATTCATGGGTTATTCATATGGTATGGTGATATTCTTCTAACATATGGAGTCATAGGCTTAGTTAGTTTATTATTCCTCAATCGTACTAATCGGAGCTTGTTGAAATGGGCTCTATCATTGTTATTAATAGGAACAGCTCTTCTTATAATGTTGATGTATCCAGTAAGAAATGAAATAGCAGATTTCAGCATTAACCATGTTAGTATCGAGGCTTCTTATGAACAATACACAGGTGGGATCGGGGATGTATTCTCACAAAATTTAGCGGATTGGAAGTATGCTAATGATCCATTTATGTGGTTCTTCTCATTGTTCAATATCTTACCTATGTTTTTATTAGGAATGTTCTTTTATAAAAACGGCTGGATTAAAGAGCCTAATGTACACAAGGCTACAATTAAAAAATGGTTAGTCGTTACTTTTATTACTTTTCTAGTATTTAAAGTTTTACCTTATGTGAACGGAAACCCTTTATGGTTTGAAAGTGCTCAAGATACCATAGGAGGTTCAGCGTTAAGTATATTCTTTTTCTTAGTAGGTCTGTTAGTTTTTAACGGCAGGAATTTTCAACGGATTAAAGGAATATTATCAAATGTTGGTAGATTATCGTTAACGAATTATTTAATGCAATCTGTAATAGGGGTCTTTATTTTCTACGGTATCGGATTGAACTTATATGGAAAGCTTCATGCGTTTACACTCATTGTAATTGCGTTAGTCGTCTTCTTATTACAAATAATTTTTAGTCGTTGGTATATTCAAAAGTTCCATTATGGACCATTTGAATGGTTGTATCGTACATTTACTTATGGTCAAAGGCAACCATTTATCAAAAAGGGTGATTAAATGAAACGTAAATGGATAATCGAGGAGTCTGAACAGTGGGTAAATGAAGGGATCATTCGTCCTGAGCAGCGAAAGGCAATCTTAAGTCGCTATCAGGAACAAGATAAATTGTCATTAATCTTCTTTTTATCAGCATTATTTATTGGTTTAGCGTGTTTAAGTTTAGTTGCTGCTAACTGGCAAGTAATACCTGAGTTAGTTCGCATGGTAATTATTATGCTGTTCTTAGTAGTATTTTACGTTTTAGGTCATTCGTTTGAAAAAAATAATAACCAATATTATGGTGTATTTTGTTACGTGATTGCTCTTATGATTTTTGGAGCTGGGATATTTTTGACTGGACAAATGTATCATTATACTATGAATAATGTCTTTGCGTTTATAGTATGGGGGTTGGCAGCTTATTTACTGTATTTAAGCAGACCATATATTCTAATATACTTAACAGGATTAACAATTGTCAGCATTGGTACAATCTATGGACTTTCAAATATGCATGAGTTTGACTGGTGGTTATTTGCATTATTCATTATTGCGTATGGTAGTGTGATTTGGATTGAAAAGAGGCATTTATTATCATATTTTTTTGCAATAGCATATATCATACAGCTTTTTGCATTCACTTTAGAACAACTTAATCAATACTATTGGTTTACAGTTTTTATTCTATTATTGCTTGTCATTGGATTATTAGTGAAAAATCATACAATCAGTCAGCCATTCCAAAGAATCGCATTCCTATCGATGTTTATACTCGTGTTGTTTCAAACGATGTTAATGGAGGTCTCGTATAGATTATCAATTCATTATATTTTCTACATTTTATTATCGATTTTATTTTTAGTGGCTGTATTTCTAAGTTATCAACGACAGCACGTATTTAAATCACTACATTTAGCTATATTTTTACCTGTTTTGGTATTAGGTGATTTAGCGCAGTTAGCAGCGTACATCATTTTGTATGTCTTTTCTGTTGCTGTACTACTAGATGGATACCATCAAGAAGATGAACGAAAATTCCATATGGGGACAGCGATTTTCCTAATCACGACTGTGTTAGTTTACGTACAGGTAGCTTGGGGTTTTATAAATCAGTCTTTGTTCTTTTTCGTTGGAGGAATCATTCTATTTATAATAGGGTTCTTACTTGAGCGGAAAAGGAAAACCTTCACGAATCGTAAGCGGAAGGGTGTATAATATGAAAAAATTATTAGTCATGGTTAAGAGACGTTTATTTATTATTGTCATAGTTTTACAACTACTTTTCTTAGCTGTGATGGCTGGGTTAAACTATGTTGTTGAAGAGTTCGGTGATGTTATCTATTTAGAAACAGAGCCGTATGATCCTCGAGATGTTTTTTATGGTGATTATGTGAATTTAAATTATACGGTTGAAAATATACACCCTTCATATTGGTTTGGGAGTGAGAAGGTCAAGCGTAACAAGGTTATTAATGTATTATTAAAACCAGATGAACGTGGACTATATGTCGTTAAAGCTGCGTCTGATAAGTCATTGGAACCACAGGGAAAAGAAGTAGTTATTCGTGCTAGGTACTTATATAAGGACCATCAAAATGTAAGGCATGTCACTTATGGTATTAATCGATATTATATTGAAGAAGGAACTGGTGAAAATTTCAATACCATCAATGAGAACATGGTGGTCACTATTGCATTATCGCCTTGGGGACAGAAAAAAATCTTAAAAGTCGAAAAGATGGATTAGTCAACAAAATATTTGTCGATTGAAATCAGTAGATGCAAATAAATAAGTTAACACCCCCTAATAATTATTCATTCAACCGAATATTATAATAAATTCATCTTAATGTTATGTCATTAAGGTAAGTCCTCAGGGGTGATATGATGAGGTTAGAGGTAATAGAGAAGCATTCAGGTAGGGTGTTATTCAAAAATTATTATAATAATTTTACTACATTAAATTTAGCTATTAGAAAGTACAAAAGAGATTATAACCCTGAACATTTTGAATTTAAAATTAGTCCAATAGATACAGAACCTATTAAACATTAATCAAGTGAGATGGATCTTATTATTTAATTATAAAATTTAATTTAGGGCTCGAAAATACTTATTTATGAAACTTACGTTAATCTTCATTAAGAGGGTTAACGTATTTTTTACGTTTTATAAATTGAGAGTAATTAAATACAACAACGTTTATGTAAATGAAAAATAGCACAACGCGCACTATAGATAAAGTGTGCTTTGTGCTATTTTACTACATATTAATTACAATACCTCTTTAATTTTTTCGATTGCCCATTGTAAGTCTTTCTTTTCAATGATTAATGGTGGGGCAAAGCGAATCACGTTCTCATGTGTTTCTTTACATAATAATCCTTTTTCTTTGAGTTCTTCACAATATTTGCGTGCAGGTTCAGTTAATTCAACACCAATAAATAAACCACGCCCACGAATTTCTTTAATTTTTGGATTGTCGATAGACTTTAATTCGTTAAGCATGTAGTCGCCAAGTTCTTTGGAACGCTCAGCTAATTTCTCTTCTTCTAAAACTTCAAGAGAAGCAAGAGATACAGCACTTGCTAGTGGATTACCACCAAACGTTGAACCGTGAGATCCAGGGTTGAATACGCCTAAAATTTCTTTATTAGCTACAACACATGAGATTGGGAAGACACCGCCTCCTAATGCTTTACCTAAAATTAAAACGTCTGGTTCAACATTTTCCCAGTCGCAAGCGAACATTTTACCAGTACGAGCTAACCCAGCTTGAATCTCATCAGCAATGTATAGTACATTATTTTTATTACATATATCATATGCTTCTTTTAAGAAACCTTCTGGTGGCATCACAATTCCAGCTTCACCTTGTATTGGTTCGAATAAGAAGGCTGCTGTGTTTTCTGTAATGGCATCACGAAGTGCATCAACATCTCCGTAAGGAATTAGTTTAATTCCAGGAAGTAATGGTCCAAAACCACGTTGATATTCTTCTTCGGAAGAAAGAGAAACAGCTGTCATTGTACGGCCGTGGAAGTTACCCGTACATGCAATGATTTCAGCTTTACCATCTTCAACACCTTTTACGTCATAAGCCCAACGACGTGCGGCTTTAATAGCCGTTTCTACAGCTTCTGCACCAGTGTTCATTGGTAATGCCATTTCCTTATTAGTTAATTTACAAATCTTTTCATACCAAGGACCTAATTGATCATTGTGAAATGCACGAGATGTTAGAGTGACGCGGTCTGCCTGATCTTTTAGGGCTTGTATAATTTTAGGGTGGCGATGCCCTTGGTTAACTGCTGAGTATGCACTTAACATATCTAAATAACGGTTACCTTCTGGGTCTTCTACCCAAATGCCCTCTGCCTTAGATACAACAATTGGTAGTGGCTTGTAATTATGCGCCCCATACTTTTCTGTTTGATCAATAATTGAATGGCTTGATTTAGTTGTCATGAAATCCCTCCAAAATTTATGTAATCGCTAACAACCATTATAACCTTTTGAATGTTTTGTTTCAAAGTTGTCAACAATTTAATCGCACAAGCTTGTCTAAAAATGGTAGTATATGAGTAAAGGAGGAATGTATGATGGGTGATGTTTTCTATTACAATACTCATTTACATATTACCACTTGGGTAATAGGTATTATTCTATTTTTAGTTGTATTAAACTTAGTGAAAAAATCGAATGAAAAAGCAGCTAAAATTACGCACATGGTACTACGTTTATTCTACATTTTCATCATCGTGACTGGTGCATTGCTTTGGTTTAATAACTATAGTGGTACTGGTGGTGGAATGTTTGCTGAGTCGATTGTAAAATCATTAGCAGGCGTATGGCTAGTTGGTGCAATGGAAATGGTATTAGTATCAACCAAAAAAGGTAAGTCCACTTTTGCAGGTTGGTTACAATTTGCATTATCATTAATTTTAGTGTTAGCACTTGGATTCGGTCGTTTACAATTAGGAGTATTACCATAAGAAATAAAAAGTCCCAGTTGTGGGACTTTTTATACGTTAAGAAGTATAACTTTTAACTTAAATGTGGAATGTTTCTTATTGCTTAGTACTGTCTAGCGCAATACGCCCAACCACCCCAATCTAATTGGAACCTTCTCGACTAATCTCATGATCAGTCAACATCGGTTCACTCAGTTCACCGTGTTTGCTTTATCTCAGTTTAGTTGGCGCACTGCGTGGTTAAACGGGCGCTTGCGCTTTTCTTATTGCTATTTAGAAAGTGAGTGAAAACGCACATGAAATTAAGATGGTTAATGGTGATCGCAATCATCATTGGTATATTACCTATCACCGTACAAGCCGAAGAGGGGCATTCGGTTTACTATTATATTTTAGTTGATCGATTTGAAAGTGGTGAAAAAAATAACGAGTCTGTAAATGTAAATGATCCTGAAGCATTCCATGGTGGAGATTTTCAAGGAATTTTGAATAGAATTGATCATTTAAATACATTGGGTGTGACAGATGTTATTCTTTCTCCAATATTCCAAAGCGACAACTATACAGGACATAATGTGACTTCATATTCAGATATTCAAGAAACTTTTGGAACAGAGGAACAGTTAGTTAAATTAATTGAAAAATTGAATGATAATGGAATTGATGTCACATTGCATTTTCCAATGGATAAAGAACAATCAGAGGATGAAATGTTGAACTATATGACTCATTGGTATGAACAATTACCAATTAAGGGGTATTATATCTCGAATCCCGATTCAATGTCGCTAGAATTTTGGCAAAAAGTTGATGAGGAAATTGGTGGGCAATTAATTGCTGAATCCAATGAAGATATTGAGGACTATTTAGATGTCGGGTTTGATTCTGTTCATGATCGATCAACACAAGATGATTTAAAGCAATTTTTTAAACAACCTGAACAGTCTATTGAGGATTTACTAGACACTTCTATGGTCCACCAACAAAATATCATACAATCAATGGATTTTTATGATACAGATCGATTCACACATGTGTTTTCAGAAACAGGGAGTCATCCAATAACGTATTGGAAGTTAGCATTGACTTATTTGTTGACCATCCCAAATGATACGTTGATTTATCAAGGGTCTGAAATACCTCTTGATGGTATTCAAGAAGATTTGAGTCATCATCAGTTAATGAACTTCTTGGCAGGAGAAGATCAATTAATTAGACATATGGAAAAAATCTCAAACGCTTATGATGATTTACCTTCGCTATCAAAAGGAGAACTAGAAATTATACATGCTGAAGATAGCTATCTAGTTTTTAAGAAAACTTACCAAGATGATACAACGATTGTGGCTGTTAATACGAGTACGACACAACAAAAAGTTGATATTGAATTAGATGATGGATTAGAATTAAGAGGTTTAATTGAAGACGATTTAGTCCGACAAAATGATGATGGAAAATATATGATTGCTGTTGAAAGAGAAGCATCGAATATATTCTTGGTTCAAGAGGATACAGGTCTTTACTGGCCATTAATATTAATATTCGTAGGTGGAATGACAGTTTTCATCACATTTGCCATTGTTATGTACCGAAAAAATAAAAATCAAACATGACTAAAAAGCTGTATAAAAGGGTATCCCTTTTATACAGCTCTATTTTTTCACTTCATTTAAGAAGAATAGTGCAATGGTTCCCGGGCCAGCGTGTGCGCCTATTGCTGCGCCTATCGAGTGAACAATGATATTCTTAGGATTTATCTCTTCTTGAATAAGTTCTTTTAGTTTTTGGGCGTTTTCTTCATCGTCACCATGCGTGATTGCGATGGTCTGTTGGTCAAAATCATGACCTCTTTCTTTCATTAGATCAACCATACGTCGAAGAACTTTCTTTGAACCACGAATTTTCTCAAGCGGTACTAATTTACCTTCTTCCACATGTAGTAATGGTTTGATTTTTAATAAGCTACCAACAAATGCTTGTGTGCGGCTGACTCGTCCGCCGCGATATAGATATTCTAAATCATCAACCGTAAAGATGTGTTCAATATTATTGACGTAGTGATTGGCGGCATCGAGTATTTCTTGAATGTCAGCTCCTTGATGAGCGAGCTCTGCAGCTTCATATGCAATTAAGCCACAACCCATAGAAGCAGCTTTTGTGTCGATTACATAGATATCTGCATTTGGATGTTGTTCTAACACTTCTTCCTTTGCTATAACAGCACTTTGATATGTACCAGATAATTCAGATGAGAATCCTAAATAAACAACTGCTTTACCTTGTTCAACTTGATCAGTGAAAACCTTTTGAAACGAATCGGGTGTAGCTTGAGCTGTTTTGGGACTTTTTCCATCCCTCATTGCTTGATAGACTGTCTTTGATTGGATCGTTTCACCGTCTAAGAAATCTTCATCGTCTAAATGTACTATAAGAGGGACGGCTTCAATGTCGTATTGCTTCTGGATGTCTTTAGGTAAATCTGATGCTGAATCAATTACGATTTGAACATTCATGGATTTCCTCCTAAAATAAATAATTATAGTATAGTTGATACATTATAGTTGTGTTAATATTAACGCTTTTCTTTATATTAGTTTAAATCTGATTTACAAATACGTCAATGAGATATTAATGGGGGTTATCATGTTTATATTTGAATTAAAACGATTTGTTATTGTCATTATAGGTGCCATTTTAAATGCTATCTCACTTAATTTGTTCTTAATTGAAGCTAATGTGTATGCAAGTGGCTTTACAGGGGTTGCGCAAATGACATCTAGTATTTTTCAGGATTTCATGAATATTGATATTAGTACAGGTATTATCTTATTCTTATTAAATATTCCTGTCGCCATTTTAGGATGGATGAAAGTAGGAAGAGGTTTTACGGTTTACAGCGCTATTTCAGTAGCTGTCACAACGTTTTTTCTAGAAACGATACCATTGATGAATTTAGCAGAAGACATTTTACTTAACGCAGCTTTTGGTGGCATTTTAGCAGGTGTTGGAGTTGGAATTACGCTAAAATGGGGTGCATCCACAGGTGGGATGGATATTATTGCAATGGTTTTATCTCGTCTAAAAGATCGTCCAATCGGTATTTATTTTCTTATTTTAAACAGTATTATCATTTTCTTAGCTGGTTGGTTGTATGAACCAGAGAAGGCTTTATATACACTTGTGACGTTATATGTTACGACTCGAGTAATTGACGCCATTCATACTAGACATGAGAAGTTAACGGCGATGATTATTACATCGAGAGGTAATCAATTAACGAAAGCCATTCATTCTAATATGGTTCGTGGGATCACGAGTGTACCTGCAAAAGGGGCATTCACGAATGAACCAAGAGAAATGTTAATGATGGTCATTACACGTTATGAGCTTTATGATTTACAACAAATCGTAAAAGAAGTTGATCCGAATGCATTTACAAACATCGTTCAAACGACTGGCATCTTTGGATTCTTTAGAAAAGATGACGAAAAGCTGTAACCTTTTCCAACTTTTAACGACTATGTCATCAAGAACTATTCTTGTTTCATATGAGGAGGCATAGAAATGAAAAGGGTCTTACCTTTCGTTTTATTGATCGTTCTAATAGCCTGTGGGACATCACAAGGAAGTAATGGGTCAGAACCGAATGAGGGGGACGAAGAGATGAATGATGATTCTAACCAATCAGAAATGGTTCATGATGAATTAGAATTCACATCTGAAGTTGTACCAAATGAGGAAGAAGTATTATTTAAAATGGCACTTACCAATCATACGGATGAAACTGTTAAGGTTTCGTTTAGTTCGGGTCAAAAGTATGAGATCGTTGTAACAGATGCAGAAACAGGCGAACAAGTGTATAAGTTTTCAGAAGGCATGATGTTTACTCAGGCAATTGAAGAAAAAGAAATTGAACCAGGTGAAGCTTTGAATTGGGAACAAACATGGGATTATAAACAGAATGGTGAAAAGGTTGAGGCCAAAGAGTATAATGTTGAGTTAAGTTTACTTCCAATGACCATCAATGGTGATAAACCAGACAAATCTTTATTCTCTCATCAGCAAACATTTAAAGTACCTAATGGTGAAGGTGCTGAAGAGCAAGCGGAAAATGATGAGAATGATCATTTTCGAAATGTAGCTGTAGAAGGTGAAAGTGGAACATATAAGGTACAAGGTGAAGCAAGAGTCTTTGATGGTTCGTTCCATTACACAGTTGAAGATGGACATAATATATTAATCAATGAACAAACAGTAGAAACACCGGGTGAACCTGGGTGGAACGCATTTGAATTAGAAGTTAGCTTAGGTGATGACGACCTACCTAAGTCAGGTGTTTTGACGCTTGTTTTATATCTTGATGGACCAGACGGTGAAGAGGCTGCGCATCATTTTGTCACATTAGAAAACTTTAACCCATAAAAAAGACCATCTCTCAGTTAAATGAGGGATGGTCTTTTCTTTAATAACCGTACTCTTCAAATACACTTTCAACTTTGGGGATTAATTGTTCCCACTCAGCGTCAAACGTTTTGTTCACTGTAATGAAATTATGATAGCCAAATACGTTATCGACACCTTCCAATTTCATTAAGTCATTTAGGATATCATGTTCACTCGTTTCACCTTGCATGACTGAAATACTGTCATCACCTTCAAAAATAACCTTATCGACAGTGAATTTCATTGCATTTGGGTTAGGAGTCGCTTCTGCGATTACGCTCATTTAAGATCCCTCCCTAATATTTTCTCTACTAATATTAGCACGAATTTTGCCATTTAAAAAGAAATGTGTTGAAATCAGTTTGTATTTGACAGTTGTTCAACATCCTTATGTTTAAAAAATGCATCTAAAAATTTCTGTGCAATTGGACCTGGTTTGCCATTACCAATTTGCACATCATCTATGTTTGTAACGGAGATTACTTCAGATGTAGTAGAGGAGATGAATACTTCATCAGCATGTTTTAACTCTTCAATTGAGTATACTTCTTCTACAATCGGAATTTGTAATTGTTCCGCTAAGTAAAAGATATAGAGCCTTGTAATGCCGTTTAAAATAAAGTGATTTGCTGGATGTGTTTTTACAACACCATCCTTAACGATAAATACATTAGTTGAACTACCCTCTGTTATGTGATCATAGTCACGATAGAAAATGGCCTCTTTTGCTCCAGCATCCAAAGCAGTTTGTTTAGCCATTACGTTTCCAAGAAGGTTAAGGCTTTTAATATCACATCTTAACCAACGAATATCTTCATGTAAGATAGCATTTATCCCTTGCTCCTGAGATTCAGTCGGTCTTGAGACTGGAATAGGATAAGCAATTAAAGTCGGTTTGGTATCGGCAGGAAATGGATGTGATCTTGGAGATGCTCCACGAGATATTTGGAGGTAAATTCCACCCTCTTTAAACTCGTTCATATCCATTAATTTTTGAAGTTGTTCAGCTAGTTTGTGATGACGAATATCATAATCAATCTTAGCTTCTTCGAGACTATAAGTAAGACGTCTTAAATGATCATGCAATAAGAAAAATTCACCATCATAGACGCGAATAACCTCGTATACACCGTCTCCAAATTGGTTAGCACGGTCCTCAATATCAATTAAACATTCAGTGCGATCAACAAAATTTTCATTTAATAAAACAAACAAATCAATCACCCTCTCATTAGCAGTTATAAAAATAGTATATGGAAATAACGCATATGTAAATATAAGTTTTGACTAAAATTGAGATTGTCATAAGACTTTAAAAAAACACCAACTGAGGGGGACTCAGTTGGTGTAAAAGGGAAGGTTATTTTAACTTATTGTTTAATTTTTGCTCAAATTGTTTTAATTCTTGTTGCTCTTCTTGATTGGGTGCGCCTTGTTCATATGCTGATTGAATACTTTGTTGAACACTTCGAATGGATTCTTCTTCACTTTCTTGGTGATTTTGACGACCTTGTTTTACTTTACCTGTCATCTTTTGCATCGTTTGTTTAGCTTGCTGAAGAAAGTTGTTATCCATTAGAATCCTCCTCGTGTATGACGATCGGCTTCTGCTTTTTTACGTGCTTTATCTGTAAATTTTTCTTGGTTGATTGAAGCTGTTTTATTTTTTCTTTTTCGTTTGTAGATCGGTTGCGATTTCAAATAAAATCCTCCCATCTCTAACTAAAAGAAAAACCTGAACACAGTCGTTAACCGTGTTCAGGTATATTTTGTGCAATATGAAGGAAAATATAAATAGTTAATCTTGGCTTAAAATTGGTGCTGAAATGTTTAAATATTCTTCAATAAACTGGGCAACACCATCTTGATGGTTGGTTAACGTTGTTTCTTTAGCTAAAGTTTTTAATTCATCGATTCCATTACCCATTGCTACGCCAACACCAGCATATTCAATCATCTCAAGGTCATTATCTTCATCACCAAAAGCAATGATTCGTTGTTGAGGAATTCCATATTCATCTGCAACCTTTTTAACACCAATTGCTTTGTGAAGGCCAGAACGGATAATTTCGATAACATGGAATGGTGCGCCCCATTTACGATGGTCGATGACTGAAGCATGATTTTCGTTTAATATTTGGCGTATCGGTTGAACGCCTTCTTCGAAAGGGTGTACAAGTAATGAAGAAGGATCACCTGTTAACGTCTCTTTTAAATTACCTATTTTGGCTGGTTTTTCTAAGCCATCTAAGAAAAATTGATTAAAAATATGTTCTGTTTGTTCATTTATAAACACTTGATCCATAATCTCAGCCATAATATTTTGAACACCTATTTGAGTTGAATGATCAACAATATCTAGTGCGACATCCTTTGGTAAAGGTGTATGCATGTGGTCCCAACTTTGATTTAATGGGTGATGTATATAAGCACCATTCATATTGACAATAGGTGTATCTAAGCCTAATTGTTGGTAAAATTGTTTACTTACACGAAAAGGTCTCCCTGTTGCAATCATAACAACGTGTCCTTGTTCTTTAGCCGTTTTTAGTGTTTGTATTGTTCGTTTAGAAATAATTTTATCGTCGTTTAAAAGTGTTCCGTCTAAATCTAATGCGATTAGATGTTTCTCCATAGTTTCACCTCATATTCTCCCCTGTAAATATCTAATTAAATTATTTTATCATATTTTATGCATAATGTGAACGTTCCTAGCGTTTGAAAGGCGAACTTCAATCATATATTATAGTAGTAAAATGATTGAGAGGGGACCAACGCATGATTGTCATCGATAAATATGAAGTTAAAGATATACCAGTACTCGAAGTTGTAGATGATCAAAATATAAATGACTCACTTCCATTAATGATTTATTTTCATGGATTTACGAGCTCAAAAGAGCAAGATCTCCCACAAGCTTACTTAATGGCAGAACAAGGCTATCGTGTCCTGTTACCAGATAGTATGCATCATGGTGAACGTCAAAAGGAAACTGACCCTAATAAAATCCAAAGTGATTTTTGGAAAATTGTGGTCCAGAATTTAGAAGATTTAAATCAATTATATTTATATATTAAAGAGCATGAACTAGCTTTAGATGACCGTATTGGTATAGCTGGTACTAGTATGGGAGGTATTACTGTGTCGGCCGCTTTAACACGGTTCCAATGGATTAAAGCAGCTGGAATTATGATGGGATCAGCAAGAATTGGGGAAATGGCAAGTTATCTATTAGAAAGCATCCGAAAGCAAGGAATTAAAATACAACTATCTCAAGATGAAATTGATCAGCAACTGGATTCATTAAAACCAATTGATTTATCACATCAACTTGATAAGCTTGCAAATCGACCAATATTTATTTGGCATGGTGAAAATGATCAGGTGGTCCCGTATCAACATACAATCTCCTTTGTAGAACAACTAAAAACAAATGGATATCCTAGTGACAGGCTTCAGTTTATTTCTGAACCAAACCGTGACCATAAAGTAAGTCGTGAAGCGAAGTATGCTTTAACGAATTTCTTCGTTAAAAATTTATAAACTTAAAACTAAAATCTACTATATCCATCTGTTTGAACGCACGATTTTATAGCATTTCACATATTTTCTAGTAATGATAATCCGTTTTCATTGATAGAATGTGTTAAGAGTATTAAAAGGGGGGAACTGATTGGATATTCGAGAACTTCGTAACTGTTTAGGTCGATTTGCTACAGGTGTCACCGTTGTAACCTGTAATGATGGTGGTCACTGTCACGGGCTAACGGCCAATTCATTTACGTCTGTCTCACTTGATCCACCATTAGTTTTAGTATCTATTGATCGAGAGACAAAGGCGTTTGATAAATTGAAAGATAATCGTTTTATTGTCAATATATTATCGGCAGATCAACAAGAGACTGCCATGCACTTTGCAGGGAAGACGTGTGAAGAGCTTCCGTTTGAGTGGAATGAAACGGAGTATGGACACAGAATTAAAGGGTCATTAGCTTATGTAGAATGTGAGCCGTGGGCTGAGTATGATGGTGGTGACCATGTCTTATTTTTAGGTAAAGTTGTGAATTTTGATTATCAAGATGGTGAGCCGCTTGGATTCTACAGCGGTAAATTTTCAAAAATTGTCCAGGAATAACAAAAGGGCTATCCAAAGTCTAAATGACTGAGGGTAGCCTTTTTTAAATTCTAAAATATAGCTTTGCGAGACTTTGACACAAGATAGCGAAACCTTGCCCCAGATTGGCGAAACTTCCTCATTGGTTAACAATCAAATCTTATAATATAGCCGCGCATGCTTAGTTTTACTCACCTTTAGTTGGGCGTTCAAGGAAAATGGTCTCACTTAATTTAGCATAGTTTGGTCCAGCTAACCTAGCAATAGGATCTAATTGGTCAGCTAAAATTCGTCCATTATCATAGATTTGTTCATCTATATGGTATTTAACTACCTTGCCAATGAATAGGTCGTTTTGACACTTTCCATCTTCTTCTAAAGGTATATGTTGGAATAACTGACACTCTAATCTAATTTTTGCCTCTTTTACTCCTGGAACAGCTATATCCGTACTTTCGATAGGAGTGAATCCGACTCGTTCAACTTCACTTACATCATCTCCATATGGAGCCGACGTTTGATTCATTTTCTCTAATAGATCCGTATCTAGTATATGAACAACGAATTGTTTCTGTTGCAAGATATTTCGCCCGGTATGCTTCTTAATTTCTCCTTTAATTCTTCCGACTGATAAAACAATCAAAGGTGGCGTCCCGGCTACCATATTAAAAAAGCTAAATGGTGCTGCGTTCAGTATCCCTTCCTCATTCAATGATGTGACAAAAGCGATTGGACGTGGAATAACGCTACCACTTAATAGTTTGTAGTTATCTTTTGAGCTCAAATCTTTTGGGTTAATAGATTTCACGATTATTCACCTCTTTATTATTGAATACGTTGTCATTCCATTTTGAAAATATTCATATTAATAGATTCTATTAATAAATATAGTAACAGAATACATTAGTGTTTACTAACTCTTAAATGGAACCAAACAGTAGTCGCAATAAGAAAGTTAAGGAGGAGATTAATTATGAAAAAAACTGAAACAAACAGCCGTGTTAATAATGTATATGGTTTGTTTTATAAACACTTACAGAACTTTTTAAATGATATCACTCCTAATCATGAAGAATATAAGGGATTTGTAAAGTGGGTAGATCGTTTAGGGCGTACAGGTGAATTATCGCTTTTTATGGATACGTTCATTGAATCAGCAGTATTAAAAAACATTTATGCAGACAAACCAGGCACAGCACCCTCATTGTTAGGACCTTATTATGTGGAGGGGGCACCAATCTTAACAAAACCTTATAAGTTACCAATGCGTCAGAGTGAGAGAGGTGAAAAACTAATATTTTCAGGGACTGTTAAAGACGTTGATGGTAACCCTTTAGCTAAAGCGTTGGTTGATATGTGGCAAGTTGATGCTGATGGATACTATTCTTCGTTTGAGTCAGATGCCCCACCGTACAACTTAAGAGGAAGGTTCTATACGGATGAGAATGGATATTTTGAAGTGGAAACGATCGTACCAGTTCCTTATCGGATTGCAACTGGTGGGCCGATTGGGGAGTTTCTAGGGATGATTGATCAGCAACCTTACCGCCCAGCACATATACAATTTATGTTTAAGCGAAAAGGGTATGAAACATTAATTACTCAAGTGTTCTTTGAAGGTGATGAATGGCTTGAGGATGATGTGGCAGATGGTGTTCGTTCAACTTTAGTAACGAAACTACATGATAGAAGTGATTTTAAAGAAGCTTCATTGGATTTTGTCATGAGGTACGCTACGTAAATTTTTAAGGCATCGCATTTTGGAAGAAAAGCAACCTATATCAACATAGATAAAATTCATAAATTAGGCAAAAGACTTCATACAATTAAAGTAGAAGCGGTTGCATATTAGCCTGAAAGCATCTACATGTTAATTATAACTAATCGAAACAAATTTAGTTAAAATGCAGTAAGGAGGAGGCGACTTGGAACATTACGATGTACCAGTAATGACATTTTTATTTGATTTGGAGCTTACAGTTGACCAACCTTATCATTTAGGTGTTACGCCTAAAGGGAATAGACGAATTATTCATGTGAAAGACGGGTATTTTAGAGGCTCTTTATTAAATGGTACTGTCATTCCAGGAGGCGATGATTGGGTGACGGTATTAGGCGATGGTACCATTGTGCAGGATGCTAGAATATTACTGAAATCCTATGATGGTGCACTTATCGCTATGACATATAGAGGAATTAGAACAGGAAATAGCGATGTGTTAAAACAATTAGAACGTAACGAGGAAGTTCATTTAGATGAATATTATTTTACGACACAACCAGTGTTTGAAACGTCCTCAAATAAGTACGACTGGTTAAACAAGAGGATCTTTGTTGCCCAAGGGAGAAGGTTACCGGGGAAAGTTAATTACTCTATATATACGGTTGGTGAGTAATCTATGCTAAAGATGTGGCGTAAGAAGACTTTAACAAATGGCCGTCAATTGTTCATTCATGAAACGCCGGGGGAAAAAGGTACCATCATTGGCGTACACGGTTTGACAGGAAATCATATGCAGTTGGGACATTTTCAAAAAGCGTTCGAAAAACAATATCGAATGATTACGTATGATTTAAGAGGTAGAGGTAAAAGTTCTGAAGCGGATTCAAATACTAGTATAGATCAACATGTAAAAGACCTTGTAGAATTAATTAAGTTGTTAAAGGTTAAGCGACCTATTTTAATGGGGTACTCCATGGGCGCTTATATTTGTCTGAAGACAGCGGCATTAGTCAATGATGTAGAAGCCCTTATTTTGTTAGATGGAGCGGGAGAAGCAGATGAAGGACAAAAGGAGCTAGTTTTACCCTCGTTAGTTCGTCTAAAGAATAAATATATCTCTCGAATTGATTACATAAATCAGACGAGAGAAACCTTCGAAAAGTTCGGAATCAGATGGTCTGAGCATATGAATCGGGTTGTGAATTATGATGTAGAAAAAGTTGGCCATCATTGGGAACACAAATCAAACGCAGAATTAATCAAAAAAGACTATATGAGTTTTTTTGATTTTAAAGTAGAAGATTATGCTGAGAGCGTTAACTGTCCCGTATTACTTGTTCAAGCCATTAGACCTGTGGGAAGGCGAACACTTTTTTATGAGTTTCAGTATGAAAAACTAGAAAAGTTAATCAAAAACATAGAGACCATTAAAACTAAGGCAAACCATGTAAGCTTAGTTTTTAATAAACAAGTTGAACTGGAGTGGAAGGTGCTAAATTTCTTGAGTCGTGTGTTAGAAGTTAAAGAAAGTGAAGAAACTTATAGTCAAAAGTAATTGGTTTGTGTTCATTGTCCTTTAAAAATAATACAAAACATGTTTATAATAGAGTAGAGAATGTTTAAGGAGGACTGACAAATGGATAAAGCGTTAGAAGAAAACCTGTGGGGAGCGCTTGAGAATGTAATTGACCCAGAACTTGGCATAGATATTGTCAATCTCGGTTTAGTATATGGCGTTGATTTAGATGATGAAGGAACAGCTACAGTGACAATGACTTTAACAGCAATGGGGTGCCCTCTTGCTGGTACGATTGAGCAAGACGTTAAACGTGCACTTTCTGATCTACCTGAAGTAGACAGTACTGAAGTTAATATTGTATGGAATCCACCATGGACAAAAGAACGTATGTCACGTTATGCGAAAATTGCACTTGGAATTCCAGATTAATAAATACATTTTTAAGATGACCCGAAGATATAGGGTCATCTTTTACTTTGTACAATCAACATAATTGAGACTGCGTAAAGCGAAGCAATTTGATGCTGTTAAAAATAGAACCCGAATGTTAGGTTTAACTTAGACTCTAACATTCGGGCTTTTTAGGTTGCGATATATTTTGTCCCAGCCTCAATATTTAAGCCTTAGAATAATAAAAACACAACCGCACCTACGATGAAGCAATAAAAGGCAAAGTATTTAAGGTTTCCTGATTTCATAATGTCAATAAACCAAATCAGAGCGAAATATGAAGCTACAACTGCTCCAATTAATGCAACTAATAATAAAATCATTTGACCTGAAAATGCTTCATTTCCTGCAATGTCATTCAGCGAGAAAATCATAGTACCAACACTTACTGGAATATACATTAAGAAAGAGAATCTCAACGCTGCTGATCGATTAAATCCGACTAACATAGCTCCAACAATAGTAGCACCAGATCGACTAATACCAGGGATTAATGCAATTGATTGTGCAATACCTACAATAATGGCATCTTTAATTGTGATCTCATCATCTGTCTTAAACCCTTTTAAATTACGAATTATCCATAAAGCAATCCCAGTCATAATTAGTGTTATTCCAACTATCTTTACTTGATTACCTAGCACACTATCGATGTGACTTTCAATTAATACCCCTAGTAGACCTGCAGGAATAGTAGCAATTCCTAACAATAAAATGTAATTAAATTCCGAACGATAAGTCTGTTCGCGAGTTTGGATAAATTTTAACCCATTTGTAATCAATCTTGCTAAATCTTTGCGAAAAACGATTAACACAGCAATTAGAGATCCAAAATTAATGAAACCCTCAAATGTAATAGGGAGATCGATTTCCATTAAGTGTCTCACAATCATTAGGTGACCACTTGAAGAAATTGGGATGGGCTCTGTAAAACCTTGAAAGAGACCTAAAAATAAATATTTAAGTATTTCAATTAATTCTTCCATATTAAACCTCCTATATTGTGCACATAACCTAGTATTTTTGAATAAGTTAATCTTGAAAAGGGAGGTAAGATTCTGTGAATACTTATTCAAAGGATCATATGTATAATTTATGTAAGAATCACTTGAAACAGTACGTGTTAGTTGAGACAACTCAAGGCGAGCAACTTCAAGGTGTGATCGTCGATATGGATGACGAGAATGTTTATCTTGTAACACCTGTGATGCAAGAGCCGCATCGCAACCCGTATGGATATAGCCCAGGTTATGGTTATCCATTTTACGGCCCAGGTTTTGGATACAACTACGGTTATCCGTATTCACCTAATATTGGGTTAAGACGATTAATACTACCATTGACTGCTATCGCGGCGTTAAGTCTTGTGCCTTGGTACTAAAAAAAGAGATTGACTCAACGCCATGTGTTTTGAGTCAACCTCTTTTATTACTGCGACGAGTCGTCCTTAATGACTCCTTCACCAAGAACCACAGAGGATAGAGTGAAGAGTACTGTTAATACGATTGCTAATGGGAAGCTAAATGTGCTGCCTGTCATACTTGTAATGACATAAACAACCATTAAGCTTAATAAGAAACCCCAAATGACTGTCCAAATTAAACGCATAGTATGTCACCTCATTTTCTATACATTCCAAATTACAGTTTACCAAAGGTTTAGTAAAAAATAAATAAAGAATATGTGAAGTTTTTATGCATTCCTATAAAAGGTGGAATAAATGATGAATGTACTTATTAAAGGTTGTTTTGAAAAGGTTGCTTATCACCTCATTTACGAATTGGTAGATCAAGAGTTTGAGGTCTATGGTATAGATGATTTAGAAGACGATGATAAATTTGAAAAGTATGCTATGGTTGGTCGTCATGCCTCTTTTCATCTTGAAGAAGAGGAAAGCGAACGTAACCAATTTGATTTTGAATATGATTTTACAAACGAAAGAGCGTTATGCACTTTTTTTGATCGTCAAAAAAATGTACTAACAATCTATATAGATAACCAGAGAGATGAACAACTAACGGACGTTAAAGTTGCTTCATGGCTAGCAACTCTCCCAACTTATACATTTTTACCAAAGAAGGTTTGCCTTAATGGGGAGAATGAAGATGGAATTCATTTTGTAAAATAAACGTAAAAATTCAAACGATATAGTTGCTATGTCGTCTGAAAAGTTACAAAATATAAGTAGAACTTTAAAAATTGAATCGGAGTGCTCGTTTTGAAACAATCGTTATTGGTCTTAATCTTGTTGATGACTATTTTGATGACTAGTTGTGGACAAGTATTAAATAAAGGACAATTAAATAATGTGGGCTTACTATTAGATGGGACCATTCACGATGAAACATGGGGGAAAGGGGCATATCTAGGTGCCTTAGAAATTAAAGATGAACATAATATAAGTGTACTTACACGAGAAAGTGTAACGACTTCCCGTGAAACGGAAGAGCATGTTAAAGATATGAAACGTCAAGGTGTTAATTTAGTATTTGGTCATGGCTCTGATTTTGGAAAGCACTTTTCAAGTATTAATGAATACTATCCAGAAATTCAATTTGTCTATTTTAACGGTAATACTTTTGATCAAAACATTACGAGTATCCACTTTGATGGCTATGAGATGGGGTATTTTGCGGGTGTGTTATCAGCTAAAGTGACTGATACCAATCAAATAGGAGTCATATCAGCTTTTCAAAATCAACCTGAAGTTCAAGGCTTTTATGAAGGCGTTAAAAATACCAATCCAAACATAAAAGTACATTTAAGGTCTGTTTTTGACTGGTATGATCAACAGAGGGCCATGCTCTTATTCAATGATTTGTTGGAAGAAGATATCGATATTGTCTATCCTGCGGGGGATGGTTTTAATATCCCAATCATATTAGAAGCTAAAAAACATGACATTTACTCAATTGGTTACGTTAATGATCAGTATGAGGTAGCGCCAGATTCTGTACTATCAAGCACGGTTCAAGACCTAGAAAAAGTTTATGCAAATGTAGCTAATCAATATAATCAAGGAGAATTACCCTCAGGCGTCATTCATTATGGATTTGATAATGAATACATATATTTAGGAGAATACGGTGATGCTGTGGATGAACAGGTAAGAGAAGAAGTAGACTCACTAATTGAAGAGTATATAGAAACCGGAAGATTGCACAAATAGACTTTTCTTTCGGTCTTTTTTTTGATAAAATTATAACCAGGTCATAATATATGATTATAATAGTATGTAATGAGGAGATGACCAAAATGAATGCAGGTATTTTAGGTACTGGACATTATGTCCCAGAACGTGTTTTGACTAATAAGGATTTAGAGAAAATTGTAGATACTTCAGATGAATGGATTCAGACTCGTACAGGAATTGAAGAACGTCGTATTGCACCTGAGGAGATTGATACTTCAGATATGGCATATGAAGCTGCACTATCAGCAATGGAGAATGCAGGTGTAACAGGTGAGGACCTTGATATGATTCTCGTGGCAACCGTTACGCCAGATATGGGATTTCCTTCTGTAGCTTGTCAAATCCAAGAACGACTTGGCGCATTCAAAGCGTCTGCAATGGACTTAAGTGCAGCGTGTGCAGGTTTCATGTATGGCATGATTACTGCTAAACAATTTATAGAAACTAACACTTATAAGAATATATTAGTAGTTGGTGTAGAAAAATTATCTAAGATTACAGATTGGACAGATCGAAATACGAGCGTGTTATTTGGTGACGGTGCGGGGGCTGCTGTCATTGGCCCAGTATCAGACGGGAAAGGAATTTTATCGTTTGAATTAGGAGCTGACGGAAGAGGTATTCCTCATTTGCATCAAGATGGCGATTATATTCATATGAACGGACGTGAGGTCTTTAAGTTTGCGGTAAGACAAATGGGAGATTCAGCATTGAATGTAGTTGAGAAAGTTGGACTTACTAAAGATGATGTAGATTATTTAATACCTCACCAAGCTAATATTCGTATTATGGAAGCTGCACGCGAAAAGTTAGAGATACCAATTGAAAAAATGTCGAAATCAGTTCATAAATATGGAAATACATCTGCAGCTTCTATACCAATTGCATTGTCTGAAGATGTAAAAGCGGGTAAGATTAAAGAGGATGAACTTGTCGTATTAGTAGGATTCGGTGGAGGACTAACATGGGGCGCCGTTGCCTTGCGTTGGGGAAAATAAGAGGAGGTTAGAAGAGATGACGAAAAGAAGAGTAGTCGTAACAGGTTTAGGAGTAGTATCTCCTGCTGGAAATGACATTGAAACAATGTGGAACAACATTACGTCTGGTAATGTTGGTATAGGTGAATTGACTAAATTAAACTCTGATGATTTCTCAGTTAAAATTGCTGGGGAAGTAAGAGACTTTGATCCGAAAGAGCACATGGAAAAACGTGAAGCACGTAAGATGGATTTATTCACACAATATGCAGTGGCAGCTTCCAAAATGGCATTAGCTAATTCAGGTCTTGAAATAACAGAAGAAAATGCTGATCGAGTAGGTGTTTGGATTGGTTCAGGAATCGGAGGCATGACCACATATGAAGAAAGCTTCCGAAAGTATTTGGATAAAGGAAGAGTTAGTCCGTTTTTTATTCCAATGATTATTCCAGACATGGCTTCAGGCCAAGTGTCTATTATCTTAGGAGCTAAAGGTATTAACTCATGCTCAGTCACTGCTTGTGCATCAGGTACTAATTCAATTGGTGATGCATTTAAAGTAATAGAGCGTGGAGATGCAGATGCTATGATTACAGGAGGAGCAGAGGCGCCATTTAACCATATGTCTCTTGCTGGATTCTCATCAATGGGAGCATTATCAACTAACAGTGATGCAAAATCAGCGAGTCGTCCATTTGATAAAAATCGTGACGGATTTGTGATGGGTGAAGGGTCAGGCGTATTAGTATTAGAATCTCTTGAATCTGCGCAAAAACGTGGAGCTCAAATCTATGCTGAAATTGTAGGGTATGGCTCAACTGGCGATGCTTATCATATTACAGCACCCGCACCAGAGGGTGAAGGTGCTGCACGTGCGATGCAACAAGCACTTGATGATGCTGAAGTGAATATTGAAGATATGGATTATATTAATGCACATGGAACAAGTACTGAATTAAATGATAAGTTTGAGACGAACGCAGTTAAGACGGTCTTTAAAGATCACGCGTACAACTTGGCGATGAGTTCAACAAAATCTATGACGGGCCACTTATTAGGTGCAGCTGGTGGTGTCGAAGCTATAATTACGGTATTAAGTCTACAAAACAACATTATGCCTCCAACTGTTAATTATGAAACACCTGATGAAGAATGTGACTTAGATTACGTACCAAATGAAGCTCGTGAAAAAGAGTTACATGTTGCTATGTCTAATTCATTAGGATTTGGTGGACATAATGCATCACTAGTATTTAAGAAATATGAATAATTTATTTGAATAAAGGGATGCCCCTTAGAGTTAAGTAAAACACTCTATACGGGGTATCTTTTTTAAATATAAAAAGACGTTACCAGCCTATTCATAAACTGGTAACGCCTAATATTTTGTCCTTAAGATTCGTCAACCTGATCTTCTTCAGACTCATTGATTTGAGTATAATCTTCAGTTTTAGGTTGACTAGTAAAGAATTCATTTAAAGCATTTTTATTCTCTTCTAAATCAATTTCTAATACAGAACCTGCATGATCGTATGTTCTGTTTGACCATGTGTCGTCCATTGGAATACGCAAGGTCTCAATTTCATCAGGAGTATTTAAGAAGAACTCTGAAGCAACAGAAAGCACCTTACTCGTTTCCATGTTTGTATCAATATACGGTTGCAATGTTCCAATTGCTCTTGGTAACTTCATGAGGCTTGTAAAGGATAGAACTTCATCTTTTAAAGCGCTCATTACTTGTTGCTGTCTTCTAACTCGCCCAAAATCATTCTCAGAGTCACTACGGAAGCGAGCATAATCTAGTAATTCAGAACCATTTAATTTTTGAACGCCTGGATATAAATCTATATCGACATCGGTAGCTGAGTAACGCATTCTTTTCTCAACATTAATTTCTACACCATCTGAAGCTACTGTATCAACAATGCTCTCGAATCCTTTAAAATTAACTATGGCATAGTAGTTAAGATCGATATCAAAGTTTTCCTTGATGGTTTTTCTAAGTAATTCAGGTCCTCCACTTGAGTAAGCTGAGTTAATTTTGTTGTAACCATGTTCTGGTATTTGAACGTACGTATCTCTCATAATTGATACTAATTTTGCGCGGTCATGTTTAACATCATATTGACCAATCATAATCGTATCTGTGCGAGATGTCCCGTATTTATCAAGGTCTTCACCTAGTAATAAGACATTAATGACATCTTCATCTAATTCTTCAGCGCCATTAAACTCATCTTCATATTCACTGTTGTTTGTATGATCTCCCATTGCTCTTTCAGCAGCGTTTTTGCCTGCTTGATACTCATAAATGAAAAAAGCAGCAACACTGATGATTGCAAGAACTATAATTGAAAGAACAGTTTTTCTCCGTCTTTTTCGTTTTATACGTTTTCTCTCTTTTCTTCTACTTACCATCGTGTTCCCCTCTCTATCGTATACCACCAAATTCCAATGTACACTTAAATTTTATATAAGTAAAGATAGATTCTGTTAAATATTTTTTACATCTTAACATATACATTTATTAAGATGAAGGACAAGCCTGGAGGTTGTGATTATGTTGCCACTTATTCTTTTCTTAATTGGTTTTGGTTTTACTTGTGTTGGTGGTGTTTCAATTATCGGTTATCTTAATTATTTACCTGCAGGTATGAGTACATACGATTTTCTTATATTTATATATCATCGGCCTGAATGCTATATGCTTCCTGGTGGGCTTTTTTTAATTTTTATTGCTATGTATATTAACCCTTTTGATTCATAAAATTTAAGAATAAAAAAAAGTCACTTGGTCATAATGAGCATAAATGGAGGATTATGAAAAGTGAGGGATTATGATGTTATATGTACATGATATTTGGGTGAATTGGTTTGAAGGTGAAGAGAATGGCTATAACGTCTGTCAATTTCATGAATGGCGAAAAGATGACTCAATTGAACTTTTAGACCAGATTCCAGTAGTCCTTGTAGAAGAAGATCTATATGGCTACATAGAAAACAATATGCAGGACATCCCGAAGCCATTGTTAGAACAAGTTTATCAACGCGCTTACTTGAAAAAACATCATAAGAGAACCCCCCTAGATTATGCGTTTGTTGTGACGGATGGTGCCCATGCGATTGTTGTAGATACGTTAGGCTATGAAATTCCGGTTAGAAAGAGTAGGTTAATCCCGCGTCAGGAAAGGTTAGTTTTAGATTTAGTGAAGCAAAAGGAGCCCTTAACTTATTCATTTAAAAGACCCAACAGACAAAAAGAGCATCATTTATTATCTTTAGAGCCGATTTTTATGGTTGGCTTAACAAGGAAAGAAAGACAGTTAAAGCATCTCTTAATGCTCATGGTTGATCAACTGAACCAAAGTAAAAGAATTGATGAACTCAGGTATTGGTTAACGGAGTGGAAGCCGGAGTGGTACCCACAAATTCAAGGAATGACATTTGATGAAGGGTATGAACTACTGTTGTCTGAGATTAAAGTTGGTTGGAGTTCAAAGCATGAAGAACTTTGTGAGAAGATGGCAAAAGGCCAGCCATTCTTTGAAAGATTATGGGAGATGGAACAGCGTAAGAAAAACGTGTTAAAAGGTTCATAAAATGAAAAAGGCACCCTTTTTGTGGGGTGCCTTTCATATTTGCTACCTTTTAAGATGTACACGTCCAATACCCATGGCTTTTTTGGCTTTTTTTAGCATTTTAGAAGCCGTAAAGTCTGCCTTTTCGCGTCCACGGTCTAAGATTTCATCTAATTCTTCTGATTCATACAATTCATAATACCGATCTTGAATTGTAGAGATCTTTTCTGAAACGATTTGAGCTAAGTCTGTTTTAAAGTCTCCATAACCTTTACCTTCATAATCACTAACTATTTCATCTACGGATTTTTCAGTGAATCCAGCATAGATATTTAAAAGGTTTGTGATTCCTGGTTTATTTTCTTTATCATACTCGATGATCCCTTCTGAGTCTGTTACGGCACTTTTAATTTTCTTTTTAATTTGTTTAGGTTCATCTAATAAGAAAATAGTTGCTTTATGGTTCTCATCTGATTTACTCATTTTCTTTGTTGGGTTTTGTAACGACATTACACGTGCGCCGACTTTTTGTATCTTTATATCTGGAATATTAAAAATGTCATTATAACGTTTGTTAAATCGCTCAGCTAAATTACGAGTTAATTCGATATGTTGCTTTTGATCATCACCAACAGGTACGATATCTGTTCCGTATAACAAGATATCAGCAGCCATTAAAGGTGGATAGGTTAAAAGGCCTGCTGTTACCGATTCTTTTCCTTCTGATTTGTCTTTATATTGCGTCATTCGCTCTAACTCTCCAACCGTTGCAACACACTGTAGCATCCAAGCTAATTCCGCGTGCGCTGGTACCTCCGATTGAATAAATAGTGTTGATTTTTCTGGATCAATTCCACAAGCCAGATACATAGCTGCTAATGAACGAGTTTGATCACGAAGCTTTAAGCGATCTTGAGGAACGGTTATCGCATGGTAATCAACAATACAAAAATAGCTGTTGTATTCATCTTGTAGTTCTGGAAATTGTTTCATAGCTCCTAAATAGTTTCCGATTGTGAGAGTACCAGAAGGTTGGATTCCTGAAAAAATTGTTTGACTCATATTAATTAGCTCCTTTCAAAGAATAACAAAAAAAGTCCCATCCATCCCTATATTTAGGGACGAATGGAACCGCGGTGCCACCCTAATTACCATAAAAGGTCACTTCATTCATGCAATATATCGGTTGCGAGCCGAACAAACTCCGAAGGTCCAATTTCTGACTCTACATACTTGCCTGTTCCCACTATCCAGACTCACTGTTAAGAGAGGTAGAGACATACTACACCTTCATCTTCGTTTATTTAATGATTCATTGTTTAATTTATGGATAAAACCTCTTCTAAAAATAAAATATATCGTATCTGAATAAAGATTTCAACTGGTAATCATCGATAGTTTGTGTCAAGATTTTCTCGATGTAGTTTTTATACCGGTATTTTCGGCACTCTATTTTTGTACACTTTTTGGCTACCGCGCTATCGCTTGCTGGCCCTAACATCATTGTTACGTTCTAACGAACC
>NZ_JBQQCO010000021.1:0-58823 GCF_052246295.1 Piscibacillus sp. B03
TTAGTGGAGTTCGAGGAGGCTCGCGGATCGCCCGCGGAAAGGGAAGGCCTAACCTGGAAGGTTCCCCTTAAAACACATAGTGAATTATCAGAAAATAACCTTTACCCCAACAAATATTATAGAGCCATAAAAGCTCGCGTGCCAATTACACGCGAGCTTTTCAATCTATAACGAGGGGGTTAAAACGTATAGACAATTATTCAGATAATAGTTTTTCTTCTAAGTCATCTAACATTAAATTTGCAGCGCGAACACCGCCAGCTGTATTCCAAATGGTGTCGCTCACTTCATAAGCGTTACCAGCTTGAACAGCTTCTAAGTTGTTCCATAATGGATCATTTACCCATTCGCTTTCAACTGCTTCACCATCTTCACCTTCTGGATGATATGTGAAGTAGAAAATCACGTCGCCATCCATTTCGTCGATGCGTTCTTTTGTCACACCTTTAGCGGCGAAGTCATCAACGTCTTGTGACTCAGGGCGTGCTAACCCAATTTCATCAAGGATAATTCCAGAGAATGAATCTTTATGATAAATACGAACGTCCGATGGCATGAATCGAACCATTGACACTTCTGTATCTAGTTTATCAGCTTCTTCTAAATTTGAACGTAGATCATCAACACGTTGTTGATAGTCATCAAGTACCTGTTGACCTTCTTCTTCCATATTAACTGCTTCTGCAATTAGTTCGAAGTTAATTTTCCAGTCACCACGTAATGTTTCTTCAAATACTGTTGGTGCAATGGCACTTAACTTTTCATAATGTTCTTCTTGACGCATTTTGTTTGCAAGGATTAAGTCAGGTTGAAGTTCTGCAATCTTTTCTAAATTAATGCCGCTTTCAGTACCAACCACTTCGACGCCTTCCATATCTTCTGAAATATGATCATACCAAGGGTCACCTGTCCATGATTGAACAGCACCTACTGGTTTAATACCTAATGATAATAGGGCTTCTGTACCGTGGTTTGTTAGAACGACAATACGCTCAGGTTTCCCTTCGATTGTCGCTTCGCCCATCGCATGTTCTACTGTGTAGGATTCAGCTTCCTCGTCATTGGATTCTTCCTGATTTTCATCCGTTTGATCGCCTGCGTTCTCATCTGTATCATCAGAGCCTCCACAAGCAGCTAAAGCAAACACAAGTGTAATTAAAAGCAATGCTAATTTCCAAGAGTTTGGTTTAAACATTGTGTTTTCCTCCTGTATGTAAGATATTTTATTTTTATTGATTGAGAATGATTTTCAATCACAATACAAATGATAATGGTTATCAATTATAAAGTCAATACTTTTTCAGTAATTAATTGAAAACGATTCTCAAGTTCATTGACAATGATTATCAATTAGATTAGACTAAAGTCAGCGACATATAGGGAATGAAAGGTATTTCAGACTATGCTGACGAAAACGTCGACTCGAAGTATTGGAATTATAATTGGAATGATTTCCGTACTTGCCTTAATCTGGGCGAGTGTTATTTTCGGATTAACTAAAATAAATACTCAGATGGTCATCGATTCTTTTACGAATTATGATCAATCAAATGAACATATCATTATACAAACAGCTCGTATCCCACGAGCTTTGATTGCTGCTGCTGTTGGCTCTAGTTTGGCTATTGCCGGTGCTATTATGCAAGGTTTAACGAAAAATCCATTAGCCTCACCGAGTATATTTGGGGTTAACGCTGGTGCTAGTTTCTTCGTTGTACTAGGTGTGAGTTTCTTTGGCGTATCTAGTATTACAGGCTTTACGTGGTTAGCATTTTTGGGTGCTGCGATTGCTGCTGTAGTAGTTTATTTGCTCGGCTCTGTTGGGACTGACGGATTAACGCCCGTTAAACTCACACTTGCTGGTGCTGCGATTGCAGCATTGTTCTCATCTATGACACAAGGTATTTTAACAATGGATGAAAGAGCGCTTGATCAAGTCTTGTTCTGGCTGGCAGGTGCTGTTCAAGGGCGAGATTTAGAGTTATTAGTAGGAGTTTTACCTTATTTAATCGTTGGATGGGTGACATCCCTTTTTATAGGAAAAAAGATGAACGTCTTAACTATGGGGGAAGATGTAGCTGTTGGTTTAGGACAGAAAACGTGGCTCGTAAAAGTAGTAGGCGCCATGGTGATTGTCCTTCTTGCGGGTAGTGCTGTTGCCATCGCTGGCCCAATTGGTTTTGTTGGATTGATTATCCCTCACGTTGCCCGTTGGTTAGTTGGTTATGATTATCGCTGGTTAATACCTTATAGTGGGTTACTCGGCGCGATCTTATTGTTAGCTGCAGATATCGGAGCGCGTTACATTATCATGCCAGCTGAAGTGCCAATCGGTGTTATGACAGCGTTCATCGGTGCTCCTTTCTTCATTTACATCGCGAGGAGGGGCATAAATGAGTAAGTATTGGAATTTTAAATTAGGAAGTAATCGCTTTTTAATAAATAAAAAATCATTTTTCATCATAATAACGTTATGTCTAACGGTATTAGCAGCGATTGTCTTGAGTCTAGGAATAGGCCAGATGTTTATTGGACCTATTGATGTCATTAAGGCGATATTTGGTTACGGCGAAGATATGCATGACTTAGTTGTTAATGATTTTCGTATGCCGAGAATTTTACTAGCTGTTTTGGCAGGAGCTGGTTTGGCTATGTCAGGTGCAATATTGCAAGGGATTATCCGAAATCCATTAGCTTCACCTGACATTATCGGGATCACAGCAGGTGCTGCGTTATCGACAGTTGGTTTTCTTGTTATTTTTAGTGACAGAAGCAACGCGCTAACTGTTAGCATTCAATGGTTGCCGTTAGCATCATTAATTGGTGCTGTATTAATGGGTTTTTTAGTGTATCTGTTAGCAACGAACAGAAATGGTGTACAGCCGATAAAATTAGTTTTAATTGGTGTCGGTCTATCTGCAGCAGTTGAAGCTGTGACGACGATGATCATGACATTTGGCCCGATTTATACAGCAGCCCGCGCAAACATCTGGTTAACCGGAAGTGTGAATGGCGCTACTTGGGGTCAGGTATCCACAATCTTACCTTGGGTGGTCGGACTTGGGATTGTACTCATGTTCTACACGACCCAGTTGAACATGCAAGGACTTGGAGACGATGTAGCGACAAACGCAGGGGCACGAGTACAGCGCGATCGCTTAGTGTTGTTAGTGCTTGCTACAGCATTAGCAGGAGGTTCCGTCGCATTTGCTGGTGGCATCGGATTCGTTGGATTAATGGCACCGCACATTGCAAGGCGCCTAGTCGGGTCCGTCTTTAGTTCATTGATTCCCGTTTCGGCTTTAATAGGTGGCTTAATCGTACTGGTGGCAGATTTAATTGCCAGAACAGCGTTTGCACCACTAGAAATACCAGCTGGTGTTTTCACATCACTAATCGGTGCACCATATTTTATTTACTTGTTATTTAAAACACGCAAATAACCAATAACAGAGGTGTTTCTTATGGAACAACTTAAGAAAACAGAAAAAATTTATCTTAAAGACAATTTCAGAATGGTCGATTATGCTGATCATGTGACGGTCACTCTTGATCAATTATTAGATGAGGAATTTTTGCTTGATTATTTGAAAAAAATAAAGAGCGAATTTAACACGGAGAGTATTTTTGTCGCTGGATCACAGCTGATGAAGCGTTTAGGTTTTAATATTGTGTTACCTCAACTTTATCTTATGACCGTTCATAATATGAAGCTTGATGTGGCGTTTGACCGAGCTGGCATTGTTCCGAATACGGTTGGTGACAAATGGCTTCCGAACCTGCATATGGACGAGTTGAGAGTTGAGGTTCTGGGTGAAGCAACACGTGAAGAAGAACGTCGCGCAATGACTGAAAATCTTTTTGCGAAAATGGATCAGTTAGTAAATGTGTTCAGTAAAGTATCACGTGTACCGAAGCCAAACCTGTGGGAAAACATCTCGATTTACGTTTATTGGTTATATGAGAAAAAATTAAAAGAAGAACAATTCGAGGATGTGGCTGAACGTGTTGAAGCGGATTACAAATACTTGATCTTTGGATTATCATCGGAGGCATTCTCTGATGACTGTAACCAGCTAACGAACTTCTACTGGGGTCGCCGTATCGAAGACGACGGTACACGCGTCCGTCGCACGTGCTGCTTCTACTACGGAGCTAACTCGGACCGCACGTGCTGCAAAACATGCCCGAAATCTCAGGAAGACTTATCCAAACCACTCCCATTTGAAACCGTGAAAAACTAAGACAACCCCTGCGCAGGCCGCAGGGGTTCCTAATATGAAGCTTTTGCGCAGAGGCGCAAAAGCTTTATCTATAATAGGTTAGTGGTGTTTCGGTTGTTTATTATCTAATTTTCCGATTTATTATCTAAAATCGTGACTTTATTATCTAAATTACGAGTTTATTATCTAAAATTACGGGTTTATTATCTAAATTTCAAATTTATTATCTAAAATCGTGATTTTATTATCTAATTTTTTGTTTTATTATCTAATTTTCACTAAGTGATTATAATCTTTTTGAAAATCATAGTTTAAGTGATACACTCTTCCTTTCCTTGAACCTGTGGCTTGAAATTCCGCACTTTTTAGTAGTTTGCTAACTACCTGAATATCATCAACCTGCAGCAACCACCTAGCCTCGCGGTTTGTGATGGTATCTTTATATAATAGTTGAAAGTCTTTGAATGCAAGGTGGTGAGCATCTTTACCCACCCATTGACAACTTGGGCAAGACCACCTTCCATGCAACCGAACAGCCGGCAAATAATAACATTCCGGACAGGGTGCGCCGGGTCTTATGTCCTTGGCAGTTAGGTGGTATTTTTTAAGAACATCAAGTCGCAAAGGTCGGTGATGCTTTTTCAAGAAGCGAGAAAGGTTAATAAGTTGCTGGTCGCTTAAGACTCTAGTCGTAAATTTTTGCTTCAGTTCTTGGTACTTCTCGATAAACTTCCCTGGTCGGATGATCCTCGGGTCGACGGCGTGAGAATCTGCTCTTGATAGGTGGACGTTATTGCTTACAAAGATAACAAGGGCGACAATGGGAATTGCTGAATAACCGTGTTGCATGAGCCAGTTCTGTAAATGAAAAATTTGAGTGTCAACTTGGTTGATTGGGTCTTTAAAGGAACGCGTTCGGCCGTTTGAGTGCTGGGTCATTTGCCCGAACTCGTGATCAAATTCGATCGTTCCTGAGAAGTTTTTCACTTCTGCTAAAGTGAAAAAGTAAGGGTTCAAAATAAGATTGTCCATCTGAAATGGGTTGGAACCGACAACACGTAAGCCATTTAAAATAGCGGTTTCCTCATCATCAATGGCCCTTAGATAATAATCAAAGGCCAACTCACCACGATATCCAGATTGGTGAATGGTATGGTCATCGGCAATAACAGGAAATTGAGGGTGTGTAGTCTCAACTCGCTTTTTTAAACCAGCGAGCTGGAGCAATGGAATCGGAATTTCGTGTGTTTTAACGATCAATTAATGGCACCTCTTTTTTACCTATAATTAAACTGATTTTCTACTAAACTGTCAAAAAGGAAAAAAGTCACGAAAACTCAATTTTCTTGCTAGATTTACAAAAATCATGATGGTTTATGGTAAGATATTTGGTAAATGAAGGGAGAGTTATGATGTTTGATAAAATTTTTGAAGAGATTATAGACATCATACACCACGATTATGCAGGATGTGATGATAAGCGAGGATGGGACGACCCTGATCATTACCGAAAAAAGATTACGAACCAACAACTTACCCATCATGAATTTGTAGAACTAGTTGAGGATTATTTAGCTGACCTGAAGGACCCACATATGTTTTTCAATATGGTGGGTGACGAGAGAGGGAAAGATGTCGGATTCCGAGTGAGACGACATAAGGATGCTCTATACGTCACTGAGCTCATGGGCGAAGACCGTCTTGAGCTTGGAGACAGGATTGTGGCATTAGATGATATTAACATCCCTGAGCTTTGTGAGATTCATAAAAACTATTTGTATGATGAACCAGCTGAACGTGAAAATTGGCGATCAGTTCTTAAGAAATACAAGATTGCGACAGTTGTTCACACTGATGGACATGAAGAAACTTTAGACATTCAACGTTATGAAAAACCTGAATATACCCCAGAGTACTCATTTAAACAGTTACAGCCAAACACTGCTTATATAAAAATGACAGATTTTATGAACCCTGATGCCATCAACCAACTTGTAGCTGAGCGTAAGGATGAACTTGATCACTCTGATTACTTAATTATTGATGTTCGAAAAAATAGAGGTGGGTCTGATTCATCTTTCCAAGCTTTAATACCTTATATATTTCCTGAGGGTAAAACAACAATAGACTTATCAAAAGACTATGTTCAAGTTTATAATGTCACGAATCGAAGTGCGGATTTAACTATTACCTCCATTCAAAAGTTTTTGGATAACGTTGATGATCAACAAATTATTTGTAATGCTCAAACATACATTGACTTATGGGATAAGAATAGAGGAAAAGGGTTGATGACGTTTGATAATGACCTTAATCCAGAACCGTATCCGATTGAAGGCAAAGCAACCCCTAAACATGTTGTTGTATTAGGTGATGTGTATTGCGGAAGTGCAGGAGATATTTTTGTTGAGTTGTCTAAGCTATCTGAAAAAGTCACTGTTTTAGGTCGAGGGACAGCTGGTGTAAATGATTATTCTAACTTGGTACCGATGACCTGGGACAATCAATTTGAACTAATGTACCCAACATCAAAACTTAAACGAATTGATGAAGGTAAAGGGATGACGGGAATAGGGATCTTACCTGATGTACATATTCCCTGGACCCCAGAACATTTAGAGCGAGATATTGACCTTGAGGAAGCGCTGTCCCTGTTGAATCAAAAAGAGTTTACAAAATAAAGGAGATACAGCCATGCAGCACATTCGCGAGCAGTTAGAGAAACTGAATGAGCATATCTATTTCGATGAACAGCACTTTTTGCGTGAAAAGACTGAGCGTCTTGATTTAGTAGATGACCTCATCACGCAGGTTCGCCGCGAATTGATGAAAACAGATGATCGTGACAATCGGTGCTTTTTATATGGAACGTTAGGCAATTTATATCGATTGAAAAATGAGCCGAAAGCAGCGATTGAATGTCTTGAAGAGGCTATTAATCTATCAGATCCTCATTCATTGCGTGAGATGATTATGCATATTCGTCTAGGTGAGGCTCACAAATATAATGCAGATCACGAAAAAGCTTTAGAATGCTTTGATTATGCTATGTTACTGGGGTATGAGTATGAGCCTCAGTATTTAGACTTTGTTTTTCAACATAAAGGTAAATGCTTGATGGAATTAGGGTTATACAAAGAGGCGTTGCAGGCTTTTCAGGACGCCCATGCGATTCGAAAAGGAAAGAAAGATGAAAAGCTTTTACAGTCAACTGAACAAGCGATGGAATTTTTAAATACATTAAAATAAGCAGCTGGAGATCCCAGCTGCTTTACTTAAGATTTTTATTCTACGTTTTGAAAGATTATTTTTGTTTAGCACTAGCTAGCGCAATGCGCCCAACCACTGGGTGACTTCCCAACTAAACCTACGATAAGTCAACATCGACTCGCAATGCTCACCGTGTTTCCTTTATCTCAGTTTAGTCGGTCAGCGACGAACTGGACGTTGGCCGCAGGACGCGGCCGAAGTTAGTCGGCGCACTGCGTGGTTAAACGGGCTTTTGCGCTTTTCTTACTTCTTCTGACTCATTTCCATCATCTGTTTCCAAATCGATCCTTTTGCTTCTTCTCCACCCTGAATACGTGATAAGGCCATTTTAGCTTGCATTCGAACTTCAAACTCAGGATCATCTAAGGCGTCTTCTAAGGCAGGAAGGGCAGTTTCATCCCCGTATTCATATAAAAACATCGCTGCTCGCCATCGAACGATACGGCTTGAATCTTTTAAAGCTTCTGTCATTTTTGAAATTGCATCTGTAAAGCCTAAATCGGATAAACAATCCCCAGCTGTTCTACGCACTGTTACCGTTTTGTCTTGAAGAGCTTTATAAATATATGGTAACACGGCTTTGTCATCAATCTCACCCAAGTAAGCTGTAGCTAGACGGCGAACAGACATTTTAGGATCTTCCAATGCTTTACCTAACACAGGCAAGTCATCAACGGTTGGGTCAGGCATGCGGTCCAATGCTGCGTAACGTTTCTTCCAATCGTCAGCCTCAAGCTTTTCGAACGTTAATGTCTCTTCAATACGTGCTTGTTCATTCGTGCGTCCTGCTTGTGCTAAATCCACTAATGTATTTAAACGCTTTTGATCGTAGGTGGCTTCGATTTCAGCAACCACATCGTTACCAATTTCATCTGCATCGCCATAACGAGGGCTCTGTTCAACCCACTCACGTTCAGCCAACAAATCGGCATCCTTAGACGCTTCCATGACAGCTTCCATAAATCGATTGTCCAATCCAAAGCGCTTTTCCTCATCATTTTCTTCCACCTTAACTTGCATAGGAATCTGGCGGAACTTCTGAATAAATACTTTAATCTCTCCAAAACCTTCTTCAGACTGTGCTTCACCACGATCCGAGTCTTCATCATCAGATCCGAAAACTTCCTTAACTTGAGGTAGAATGTTCTCCCAAGGAACTTTTGGATGACGTTCTAATGCGATAAAATCAATGACACGATAAAGTTCCTTAACGCCTTCAATAGCAAAAAGGTCTTGAACATATGTTGGAGCATCACTTAAATCTTGACCTTGTTTATATTCTTGAGTCTCTCCGTCAGGTAAGCTTTCATTCACATTTATCTTCATTGAATAAGGACTTGGAGTTGGCTCAATTGATACAATCCTCATGATATACCTCCTATACGATTCTATAATAAAGTTTAACAAATCTATCATGATGGGGCTATTTTTACATAAAATAGGGTATTAATAGAATAAGTGCATATTTTTTTGGAGGTCATAACATGAGTGAGATTAGTGTAAGGTTTAAAGGATATTGGGAACAATTAAAGGATTTTACCGTAGAAAAAACAGCGCAAATTAAAGAGGTCCCTCGTAATGTTTGGCTTAAGAATTCACCAACAATTTTATTTTTAATCACATTTATTTCTTATCTCATCTTTGCCTCAAAAGGCAGCTCAATTACATGGGCCATTGTTTTTCTGGTTGGTCTAGCTTACTCGATTTTCCTTCTCCATTATTGGAAAAAAGATCGGGAATTTAACGTGTATTTAACACTTGCGGTACTTATGATCAGTCTGCCGTTTGCCAGCTTCGAAGTTTTTACTTACCTACTTACAAAAATATTTAATATCGCTTAAACGTCCGAAGTTGTATTCGGGCGTTATTTTATGCATGAATCTAATACATATTCAGCATAATAAGGTAAAAACGGGAGGAACAGCATGACTGCTTTAGTCGTCTTTTTTACAATCTCTTGGTTTGTCGTTGCTTTATATTTTGTTATGGATAAAAAAATAAATATTTTAGATGGCACGTTTGTTTATTTAATTACTTTAATTATAGCCATTAACTTCTCGTGGATTGTCATAGAGGAGTTAAAGCTTATTACTTTAACTGAAAAAGGTCAGCCGTACATGGCTTATATTTTTAAGCGTAGCATTATAACACCTACTGTAGCACTTATTTGTCTTGCGCTAGTATTACGCACAAGAAATACTTTTTTTCAAGTCAGTTCGATCATTCTGTCAGTAGCGTTTTTAACCTTTACGAACTATTTATTAGTTCCGCTAAATGTTGCAACTTATAATAATTGGAATATAGCTTACGACGTATTGTATTTTATTGGCATTATTGGTTTGTCATTGATGTCCTACTACTTGTTCCATAAGATTACAAAGAATGCGGTGTTAACGAAATGATTCTATGGGAAACTTTTGATAAAAACGAACTATACGTGATTGCGTTTTTGGTCATTGTTTACGCGCTCGTTTTTTACTTACCGAAAATCTTACCTTCCGCTATAGTTGTACTGTTCCTAGTGTGGGGATTCGCAGTATCCACATTGTTTGATTTCACGATAGGTGGAGGGTTAATCAATTTTTATAGAGTAAATGATAGTAATCAATATGAGCTAACTGACCTCTTGACGTACTTCTCTTTTGCGACTATTAGTTACTTTTTCGTTTACTTTTATGAAAAGTTTAAGATTAATAAGAAAACGTTTATTCCTTACATGTTAGTATGGACGGTTATAGGAGTAATCATGGAGTGGTTAACAACGGTTATGGGTGTTATTAACTACCAGGATGATTATAGTTGGGGATATTCAATAATCGTTTTTTTGGTTGTATTAACAGGTACTGCTATGTTTTATGAATTAGTAAGGCTAAGACTTAAAACTAAATTTAACAGTTCACTCGACTAAGGTGATTAGTCGAGTTTCTTTTTGTGAAAATAAGTTTCGAATAATTTATTGGTGAAATGATATAAGGAGAGGTGGTTAAATGGGGCTTAATGATATTCCACGAAGGACCTACATTTATTTAATACTTACATTCTCACTAATTGTCAGTGGTATGTGGGTTTTTGCGGAACTGGCAGATAATGTATTGGAAGAGGAAAAGTTTCTCATTGATCAAAAGGTTCAACAATTTGTCCAATTGATTCGAACTCCAACTGGAGAGCAAATCTTCTCATTTATCACAGATTTAGGTTCTGTGACATTCATTACTATTAGTTCAATTGTTTTAGCTATTGTGATGTTTTTTATTTATCAAAGAAGAAAGTGGCGTATTTTATATTTTGCCGTTGCCATTATTGGGATTGGGTTATTAACACGTGTTTTAAAAAATGTTTTTGGCAGAGAGCGACCGAATATATTTGAAGAATACGATGGAACAGGGTTTAGTTTCCCAAGTGGACATTCAACTGGACCAATGGTGTTCTACGGATTTTTAATTTACTTAGTGATTCGAAGTCAATGGGATAAAGCGATTAAATGGTTATTAGGAATAGTGCTTTTCCTGTTAATTTTTAGTATTGGGTTTAGCCGTATTTATCTTGGTGTCCATTATGCGACGGATGTTTTTGCTGGTCATATGTTAGGTCTCGCGTGGCTTATTTCGTGTATATTAGTTTTAGAATACACTTTATGGAGGAAAAAATAGAATTATTTTGTTAAAATAATAAAATACTGTACTGAATATTTGTTCATTTTAATTAAATTAAAATTATTGACTTCATCTTTAAGAATAGATATTCTACACGGGTAAGATATTATCTCCAGTTAGGGGGAACGCGTTTGTTAACTGAAGGACAATTAAAAGATATTGAGAAGCTTCAAATGATTGTGGAGCAACATGATCGCATCGAATTAAAATTAAATTGGTATTTCCTTCGCTCGCGAATGACGGAGAATAACGACTTTTTCTATTATGAGGGTGACCAGCTGCTTGGCTATGCTGCATTATATTATGTGGGTGGAGCCTATGAAATGTGTGCAATGGTTCATCCAGATCATCGTAAAAAAGGTATATTCACCAAACTGTTTCAGGAAATCTTGGATTCATTAAAGACGAGGAAAACACAAAAATTATATATTAACGCCCCACCAGAATCTGAATGTGCTAAGAAAACCCTTAAGAAATTAGGTGCAACCTATGCTTACTCAGATTACCAAATGCGATGGGCGAATAAAGAAGTGCCTGATTCAGAAGTTGATATTAAGTTGCGTACGGCAACAGCGGATGATCTTGAGAAAATTATTAATCTAGATGTAAAAGGATTTGACTTAACTAAAGAGGAATCTGAAATACTAGTTAATGTTCTTAAGAAAGATGCTGGCCACAGAACGTATATGATCGAAAAAGATGGAAAAACAGTCGGAAAGCTTCGTCTTAAAGCAGAGGGAATTGAAACGTATATATTTGGATTTACAGTTGAACCAGAGTATCGCCGTCAAGGTATTGGAAAAGCGGCACTTATTGAAGTGGTTAAACAGGAATCAGAAGCAGGCCATGTCATTTTTGTAGAGGTAGGAATTGAAGACGAACGTGGCTTACACTTATATGAAGCAGTTGGTTTTGAAACTTACCAACAACAAGATTATTACAAATATAATTGGTAAATGATCCAGCTCAATTTTGGGCTGGATTTTTTGTGAAAGGAGGGGTTCATAATCGGCTATGTAGAAGATCTACGCAAGCTTGTTGGTCATCGACCTCTAATTTTGATGGGGACAGTTGTTGTAATTGTAGATGGTTCTGGACGTGTTTTACTCCAGCAACGGAAGTTTCCTGAAGGTGTCTGGGGATTACCAGGTGGTTTAATGGAATTGGGTGAATCGACTGAAAATGTTGGTAGGCGTGAAGTGTTAGAAGAAACGGGGTTAATAGTAGGGAGCATGCACCTCATCAACGTTTACTCAGGTAAGGATTATTTTATTCGGGCACAAAATGGGGATGAATTTTACTCAGTGACAGCTGCATATTGGAGCAATGACTACTCAGGCAAGTTACACTGTGATCCAGAAGAGTCTATGGATTTAAAGTTTTTTAATTTAAGCGACTTACCTAATAAAATGATCGGAAGTCATGTTGAGGTGATAGAGGATTATAAGAAGAAATTCAAGTGATAGGTTGTCCATTAAGTGGGGGCAACCTAATTAGAAACGGCCGCCTAACACTTGGGCAACTCCAAATCCACAACCGAACCCAACCGCGCCATACAAAAACATAAACTTACCTACATCAAGAAACAAGCCTCGATTAACATCAATGAGACCAAGAAGTAAGAAAAGTATTCCAAAGGCTACTAAAGGTCCAAAAACAAACAGATAGATATCGACTCGAATCATTAATCGTATTTGTATGAACCTAAGAATTAAGGCAATCACGGCGATTACGAAGAAAATAACTAAATGGTGTGAGAATCCCAAACGCCATCAACTCCCGAATATAAGTTATTATATTATACGTTACAACTTGTATAACATGATTGGAAAAAACACTTGTTGACTATACTATATTCTGAGGTGATTAAAATGATAATTGGGATGAATCCATATTTTATGTTTAATGGTAATGGAATTGAAGCCATGCGTTTCTATGAGGAAACGTTTAATGCAGAAGTAATTGAATTTAAAACATATGCTGAACTTCCTAATGCACAAGAGGGTGATGAGCAACTACTGTTACATGCCAACTTAAAAATTGGTGGAAATGACATTATGTTGTCGGATACTGACCCAGATCATCCGATTGAAGCGGGGACACATATCTCGGTTGCGCTCGTAACAGATGATGCTGATCAAACGAGTGACATTTATCGCAAGATACGTGAACACGACGGGGAAGAAGTCATGCCTCTTCAAGAAACTTTCTTCATCCCAGCTTATGGTAAAGTTAAAGATAAGTACGGAATCGAATGGCAGTTGATGACAACAAAAGAGGATTAAGGGTGAAAAACGTGCTACTTAGATAGCACGTTTTTTCTTTGGAACAAAAACTGTTACTGAAATCAGAGGGAATGCACGTGAAACCGAGTGAAGTGTACTTGAAAAGGGGGAGTCGAGTACGTAAAAATCAGGTGATTGTTATTATGAAGTGCTTTAGATATCATATACAATAAGGTAAAGGGGGAGATGTTGTGCTACAAAATTTAAATGAACAAATCGTGCAAGTTAAAGGAGATTTAGCTCAAAAACGTAAGCTTTGTAAACAATTAGATGATTATCAGGCTGAACTATCTGAAGTTCAAGCCACAGTCGATCGGTTACAAGACCAATTAAAAGAGGAACAAAAGGATGTTAAGAAACTGGAGGGTATTAGCCTAACTAACTTTTTCTCAACTATTTCTGGAACTAAATACGAAAAGCTTGTAAAGGAAAACGAAGAAGTGTTAGCTGTACAATTACAATTGGAGGAGGCTGAACATACGAGAAATGAGATTCAAGAATCCGTTAATGAATTACTAAAAGAGCTTGGACGATACAAAGAAATTGAAAAAACATATGAACAGCTGTTAGCACAAAAAGAGCAACTAATTAAAGAAACTGATTCGTTCTATGCAGAAGAACTATACAAATTGAGTGAGCAAGAAGGAGATGCAAAAGCATACATAAAGGAAATCAATGAAGCGATTTACGCTGGAACGAATGCCCAATCAGCACTTCAGCAAGCCGGTGAATCCTTAAACTCAGCATCCAATTGGGGTACGCTTGATATGTTAGGCGGTGGATTACTCACAAGCGCGGTCAAACATAGTAAGATGGATGATGCATCAGGCCATATTCACCTTGCTCAGTCTAGTATGCGTAAATTCCAGAAAGAGCTTTTGGATATCAATGAGATGGTTGAAGTGGATATGAATATGTCAGGATTACTGAAGTTCGCTGATTTCTTCTTTGATGGATTAATTGTCGATTGGATGGTACAAGGAAAAATTAACGAATCCAGAGATCAAGTCCAAGACCAGCTATATAAAGTAGATGACATTATGATGAAGTTAAATAGCGAGTTAACGAACCTTGAGAATAAACTTGTAGAAATTGAGCAGAAAAGAAGAACATTGATTGAACGAACCCTATAATAATACGAACTGCCTAATATAAAATGTTAGGCAGTTTTTATAACCGTATCTGAAACATTGGCTTAACATCACCAACGAGCTTCATGATCTTCAGCCCAGCCAAAGATTCGTTCAAGCTGAAGGTTTTGACTCCCTTCTGTCTCGATTGTGCCACTATAATACCCAAACACTTGATGGACACTAGATTTCACAACTCCAATATTTGTCTTAGTAACACGTTCAAAAATAGGTTCGAACATCAATTTTACTTGCTTATTTTCAAGTGTGTGGATCACCCACGGTTTCATATAATCATGCGGGTCATAGATCCACTCAAGTTCACCATGAATTTTATGTAGTTTATAATCTAAGATGATTCCATTCTCATTTTGGCCAGTCCCAACTGTCCATTGACCACCAAAGTTCAACCCAACACGATATCCGTCAGAGTAACCAGATGCGGCTCCCCAGTTCCATTTTGACTGATAAGGCCATTTGCCTCGTCCGAAATCAAGAGTCGCAAATGATTGCTGGCCTGTAAAGTGGTAGAGTCCTTTTGACCAACTAACTTCACCTTTAGAAGGAAGTGCTACTTGTTTAGAAGTGAATTGAAACCGAGATTTTCTCCAAGGAATGGTGACGTTCAAAGATTCCTGTTCAGTTACCTTGTTAATCGTAAAATTAGCATCAAGTGCTTGGCCTTCATTGAAGTTTGGCCAATGAACATATAGTCGCGTGGTGTCTTTAACATCTTTAATGTGAATCCGAATTCCTTTATAGTCAAAATGAATCGGTTCTGCCACGTTATCTGGAATTTGTACTTTTTTGCCGAGAGGTAAGAGTATAGATTGTTCCTCATAGGTCTTTTCGTTAAGATCAACTATATATGCAAAAATGACAGCTGCATAGTCCAAATGAGAAACTGTTATAGAGAAGACTGCTTCACGACTAGTCATACACCAGTAGTTCCACTTTTTCTTCCTTAAAAAACTTCCTCGGACATTACAGTACACCATTGGTTGTCTTGCCCAGCCGATGCTTTCTTCATTAAGTTTACCTTTTTGATCACAAAGTTTAACGGCTCTAGTAATTTCTCGGCTTCTCATTATGTGCGCCCCCTTCTTATTATTAATATACTAGGTTTTTAGGCTAAATCCTTTTATTAAAAATTCAACCAGCTCGTTTAGAGTGATAGAATAGAAGTAGATGATAGGGGGATATAGATGAAGAAGAAACCTATTTACGTAGAGATTCCGATTCAATCTGATATGGATTCATTATGGCACGTGACACAATCGCCTGAAGAACATGAGAAATGGGACCTACGCTTTTCATCAATTACTTATTTATCAAAAAAAGAAAACGAGCCTCAGTTATTTACATATAAAACAAATATAGGCTTTGGTCTTTCAATTGAAGGTTGGGGGAAAAGTGTTGGAACTCACGATGCACTAAATGGTTCTAAGACTTCGTCACTTCAATTTGGAACAAATCAGAAGATGTCTTTAATTAAAGAAGGACGTGGCTATTGGAAGTATAATCCGCAATCTGATGGGACAATCCAGTTTTTAACGCGGTATGATTATAAAACTAATTGGGGTAAGATAGGTGAATTAGTAGATTTGATTTTCCGCCCTTTGATGGGCTGGGCGACGGCGTTAAGTTTTGATGTCGTACGTCGTTGGTTAGAAAAAGGCGACCCACCACAATCTCAGTACATGCGATTCTACAGTACATGGTTCATCGCGTTACTGTTCTTTGTCGTTTGGACATACCATGGACTTGTTCCAAAACTATTATTTATGCATCCAACGGAAATTTCAATGACGACAGGAGCACTTCCGATGACGGAGCCTCAAGCTGTCTGGTTGAATTACGTAGTGGGGACAGGAGAGGTCCTATTTGGACTGGCTTGGCTGGTTTATCGAAAAAAAGAGCACCTATTTAAGTTACAATTAATAGTCTTCCCGTTATTAGCTTTATCAGCTGTTATTGCGGACCCTGTAAACCTAACACATCCATTTAATCCCTTAACATTTAATTTAGCATTAGTGACGCTGTCGGCAGTAGGATTAATGGTTTGTAGAGAAATTCCTACAGCTAGATATTGTCGTAGAACACCGAAATAAGGAAGGGTTTTATGTCGATCTATAAAAGAGCACTTGGTCAAGAGTTTCAACAATTACATTCCATGTTACAAAAACGGTATAATCTTATGGCGGAGCAACCTATTTTTGGAGAAGGTGTGATGACTCGCATAGAAGGTGGGCCATGGTTTTTATGGCCAATCTTAAAGCTTGGGATTAAGCGAAAACTCCTTTTTCCAGAACGTGGAGAGAACATCCCGTTTACGATTAAAAATGCGCCTTATGACGATGGGCGCCAAATCCATTGGGAGCGAAAGTTCTTTTTTCAAAACTCTACTAGATTTTTCGATGCTTTGATGAGTTTAGATGAGAAGCGGGGAATCATTGAAGACTATTTAGGGGAACCAGCGTTAATGTATTCCGACTTAGTGTTTGAAGTTCAAAATGGGGCACTAAACATTCGTTCAGCCCGTCAGCGTGTTGTGTTAGGGCGGTTTGAAATTCCGCTCCCAAAGTGGTTTCAAGGTATAGCTGAGGTGAATGAGTCTTATAACGACCAAACAGAAAAATTTGAAATTGATGTCACTGTTCGCAATCCATTAATCGGGCAGGTTTTTCACTATAAAGGGGAATTTACGAGTGAAGATCTTACATAAATTAGGTTTAATTAATTTAGTCGTGTTAGGTATTATAGCGATTTTATCACCACATGAATGGCACTTTTTAATTTTAACTGCCGCTCAATTAGTATTTGTTCCAATCGTATTGAATGCCGTACATGAATCACGACGCCTAGTTTGGTTTGCAATCCCAGCGTTTTTAGCGGTCATATTAATTCAACTCACACCAAGCTCAGTGTGGCACTCTTTGTTGGCGGGTGTATATTTAGTTTATACCATCACAGTAGCTTTAATGGGTGTAAGACGATTTTTACATCGAGGGTTTACTCATTTAGAGGAATTTTTGATCGACTTAGCGATGGTTTCATTAGCTGTGGGTGGCATGTGGTTTTTTGCTTATGAAGCAGGCATAAACACTGGATTTAGCCCAGTGATTACATGGTTAACGGCAATTCATTTTCACTATGCGGGATTCTTACTCCCTGTTTTTGTTGGGTTGTTAGGAAGGGTTGGAAAACCGAAGTTATATTATTGGCTCGCACCTGCTACGATGATTGCTCTTGCTTTAGTTGCCTTAGGGATCACGTTTTCAACAACGTTAGAGTTATTATCCGTTTTAGTTTATATCTTTGCTATTTATGGACTTATTGGAATTAGCTTTTACATAAAATATTTATCAAACTCTCAAAAGTGGTTGTTTCGATTAACGTTTATGGCACTGGGCGTGTCGATTATGTTCTCATTACTTTACGCATATGGAAATTGGTCTGGTAATTATACTATTACCATTGAGTTTATGATTAAATTCCACGGTTTAACGAACGCGTTACTATTTGCAGGAGCAGGTACGCTAGTTGCTATATTACAAAAACCGAGACCTTCATTTCCTGTGAGTAAGTTAAGAAGCGGTATGACTGTGGGGGAACAATTCTTACACGGAAAAACGGTGACTAACTCAACCGTTTCGGGCCTTGTAGATGACATGGGAGTTTACAAACTTAACATCGCCCCAACAATCCAAGACTTTTACGAAAACACGACGGATTATCGACTGTGGTCGAGTGTGAAGTGGAAGCCATGGTTTAAACCGTTTGCGGCTCTGTACAAAATCATTAGTCGTAAGACCCAACAAATTAACTTGCCTTTATCAAGTCATAAGGTTGAAATGAATGGAGATGTATCTCTGTTGAATCCTGAGTTAGATTCAAGGGAGCGAGTGCGAGCTTGGACACGGAAGATTGAAGGTGACACGACATTTGTAGCGCTGTATTCTGAACACACCGATGGGGGCAAAACATACATGAATATTGCGCTCCCTCTGCCAGGATCTACAATGATCGGAGTCCTTAACCTTACACAACGTGAGGAACGCTTGATTTTATCAAGTCAGAAAGTAGGAATTTATCTAGCATTCAAAGAATATGTTATGAAACTACCATTACAAGAACAGTTCGAGGTGTGGGAAACAAAGCCTGGGCACCTTCAAGCTGAGCATCGTATGTGGATTTTCGGACTACCATTTTTAGATATTCACTATAATATTGAAAGGCGGTAAAAGACTTATGCGGTCAGAGCGAGAAATGATGGATTTAATATTAGGTACAGCAGAAGAAGATAATCGAATTCGCGCTGTATGGATGAATGGCTCTCGTGCGAATCCAAAAGCGAAGCGGGATAAACTACAAGACTACGATATTGTATACGCTGTGACGGATGTTGATAGCTTTAGAGCTAATCGGAATTGGATTGATCGGTTCGGTAAAAGAGTCATCATGCAAGTCCCAAACCCTTCGCCATGGCAGATTGAAAACAATGCAGTTACATATTTAATGCAATTTGAAGATGTGAACCGAATTGATCTTAATTTAGTGCCAGTTGAACGAATTCCTGAAATCATGGAAACTACTGAGAGTTTAACCGAAGTTTTGCTAGATAAGGATGAGCGTTTGCCTGAGTTACCGCCCTCTTCAGATAGAGACTATTTAGTTACAAGGCCAACTGAAGAGGAGTTCCTGGCTACGTGTAATGAGTTCTGGTGGGTCACGCCTTATGTTGCAAAAGGTTTATGGAGAGAAGAGGTTTTATATGCAAAAGGGGTGCTCGAAGGACCTTTACGAAATGCTTTAATGCAATTACTAGATTGGTCTGTTGCTATAGAACATGATTTTAATATTACGACGGGAAAATTTAGTAAAGACTTAAGTAATCTATTAGACAGAGAAACGTGGAACAGATTGAAAGACACCTTTCCAACAGCAAACATAGATTCAATTTGGCAAGCACTTGAGAGCATGGGCGACCTGTTTCATGATGTGGCACAATCGTGTGCACAACAGCTAGGTTTCCATTATAATGAGGATGAAGAAAAAAGAGTACGTCATTACATAACCCGTATTAAAAATAACGAGATTTAGGAGTTGTACAAATGCATTTTATCGATATTTTATTAATATTTGCGGCATTATTTATATCAGCATTTTTAGTTGAAATCATTCTCACAAAGATGTTTAATATTGAGATTCGTAAAGAACGTTTTATAAATGATATTCATAAAAAGCGATATAAACAATTTTTAATAACATACTTAATCGTTCTATTTATATTGTTTGGTTTATACATAATAGGGTTCTTAATTGTGTTTATTCCAATTACGTTAATCGTCTTTTACCCAATATTTAGTTCATCAGTCGATATGTTGATGGAATGGAAATATGCTCGAGAATCTAAACGATTCATTGTATCAGTTTCAAATATAGCTGTTTATGTTGCATTTATTGTCTTATTATTTGTCACAGATTTCTTCGGGATTTATTCTTAAGAAGGAGGCTCACAGAGAGTGCCGTTTTTAAAGGCTCTGATTAATATTAATGCATGGTCACATATAGGGCTTGTTATTTACGGATTAATTTTTGATTTACCTTATGAAACCTACTTTAGTATTTCTAGTAAAATAGTTGTTGGGTCGATATTTGTCTATTTACTTATCGGTATCTTTGTCGATATGAAGGGTATTAGGAGAATGAAGGGATGGCTGTCTAATAAAGGTTAGACAGCTTTTTATTAACTAACAAAAAGGAGTGGTTGGATGTCTCATACTCAAACTGTGGACCATTTAATTGAATCCAAGAAAGAGTTATTTACTAATATGAGTGATCGTATTTGGGGATTTGCGGAGACAGCATTTTTGGAGAAACAATCAGCAGATTATATTATCTCAAAATTAGAAGAGCAAGGGTTCAATGTCGAGCGAGGCGTCGCAGGTATTGATACGGCTTTCGTCGGAACATATGGTAGTGGTAAACCAGTTGTTGGATTTCTTGGTGAATATGATGCGTTACCAGGTCTTAGTCAAGAGAGAGGCGTGGCTTCTCACTTACCTGTGGTGAAAGGCGGCAATGGTCATGGATGTGGTCACAATTTACTTGGCACAGGGTCTTTTGCAGCGGCAGTTGCGGTTAAAGATTATATGGAACAAAACGGAATAGAAGGGACCGTTAAGTATTTTGGTTGTCCAGCTGAGGAGTTTGGTGATGGTAAAGCATTTATGGCTAAAGCGGGTGTGTTTGATGATTTAGACTTTGCATTATGTTGGCATCCAGCTCCAATTAATTCAGTTTTTAAAATGAATGTATTAGCCGTGAATCAAGTGTATTTCCGCTTTAAAGGTCGTTCGGCTCATGCAGCGGCAAGCCCACATTTAGGACGTAGTGCTCTTGATGCAGTTGAGTTGATGAACATTGGTGTCAATTATTTGAGAGAACACATTATACCTGAAGCGCGAGTCCATTATGCGGTGACGAATACAGGTGGAGATGCTCCTAATGTTGTTCAATCTGATGCTGAGGTTTTATATTTAATACGAGCACCAAAAGTCTCACAAGTGCAAAGCATTTATGAGCGTGTTTGTAAAATCGCAGAGGGGGCCGCGTTAATGACTGAAACTGAGGTAGAAGTCGTGTTTGATAGTGGATCATCTGATATGGTTGAGAATCACACCTTAGATGCCGTTATGGAGAGAAATTTTCATGAATTAAATCCGCCTCAATTTTCTAAAGATGAAGAAGCGTTTGCCGAGGCTATTCGTGGTACATTATCAGATGATGAGAAAAACGATTTATGGGCTAAGGGAATAGACGGGCTAGCACTAACTCAATCAGTCATTAGTAGAGAAAATCAAGACTCATCAACAGGGTCTACAGATGTCGCTGATGTCAGTTGGATTGCCCCAACAACACAGGCTCTCACAACATGCTTTGCAAACGGCACCGCATTACATTCATGGCAAGCAGTCTCACAAGTAGGCACATCGATAGGTCACAAAGGCATGCTTTACGCAGGGAAGGTTATGGCCGCCACAGCTTTAGATGTGATGCAAGATGAAGAACTGCTTCAGAAGGCAAAAGAAGAACATAGTCAAGTTGCGGGCAAAGAGCGATATGTTAGTCCTATTCCAGACGGTGTGATGCCGGGTTTAACGGAATAAGGTTAGTTTATGTAACTTGCCGATAAATTAAGAAAACATGACGATAAATTAGAAAAACCTGTTGATAAATCAGAAAAACCTGCCGATAAATCAGAAAAACTTGCCGATAAAATCACGAAACTTACCGATAAACTAAAAAAACTTGCCGATAAAAAAGCTCGGAAGTTAGTTTTACTTAACTTCCGAGTTTCTTTATGCTACTTGAGTATGTTGTTTTCGATTTTTAAAGTAGTTGATTGCTAAAATCACAACAACAACCGATAAGCCTATGGCATCTGTCATTAAACCAGGTACAACGGATAATATAGCACCACCTAATAACAGTACGCGCAAGATTGGGTTAATGAACGTTTTAAAGAAACCTTCTAAGCCTGCACTTAATGCGACAATACCTACAATGGCAGTAGACGTATTAAGCAAGATATCCGTTATAGGAGGGAGGCCAAACTCAGTTTCATTCGTTGCGATTCCAACTGTATCAATCATTAATAAGGCAGGATCATACACGAATAGATACGGAATAATGAAGCCTGCTAAAGATAATTTCAATGCTTGGAAACCTGTGTTCATCGGGTTACCGCCTGATACACCTGCACCAGCAAAGGCTGCTAAGGCAACAGGTGGTGTCACGTTAGCGAAAATACCGAAGTAGAACACAAACATGTGAGCCACTAATACAGGAATTCCGAATTCAGCTAAAGCAGGTGCTGCCATAGTAGCTGTGATGATATAAGCAGGGATTGATGGAAGTCCCATACCTAATAACATCGAAGCTAGCATCGTAAAGAATAATGTTAAGAATAATGAGCCAGCACCTAAGCTTTGGATTGATGATGTCATAACAGTACCAAAACTTGTTAAGCTAACAACACCAATGATAATCCCTACAACCGCACAGGCGATCATAACAGCTAATGATTGGCGAGCCCCTAATACCAATGCATCTAATATATCTCGTGGCGTCATGCGTGTCGTTTTTCTAAACGATGCAACAACAATTGTAAGAACAATTGTCCAGAACGCAGCACGACCCACTGGCATGTTTTGAAATAACATTACAATTAAGCCGACAATTGGAATTAATAAGTGTCCACGTTCCTTCATTACTTCTTTAACGCGTGGTAAATCTGCTTTAGGTATTCCTCTTAAGCCACGTTTACCTGCGCGATAGTGTACCTGCATGATGACGGCGAGGTAGTATAAGACTGCTGGAATCAAGGCAGCTAGTGCAATGGTTCCATAATTAATCCCCGTAGTCTCAGCCATGATGAACGCACTGGCACCCATGATAGGAGGGAGTACTTGCCCACCGACTGAGGCACTTGCTTCAACGGCACCTGAGAAGTTTTTGTTATATCCGATCTTTTTCATAAGTGGAATGGTAAATGAACCAGTACTTACAACGTTTGCAACGGCTGCTCCATTAATACTTCCCATAAAACCACTCGATACAACGGCAACTTTGGCAGGACCACCTTGGCGATGACCAGCTAATGCCATTGCAATGTCGTTAAAGAATTGTCCTAATCCAGATTTAGTTAAAAATGCACCAAATAAAATGAACAGGAAGATAAAGTTAACAGAAGCCCCAATTGCAGTCGAATAGAGCCCCTCAGTTTTTAGAAATAATTGACCAAAAATATCTCCTAAATCAAAGTCGCGTGTCATGAGTCGCATTGGTAAAAAGTCCATGTGACTGAAGAACGGATAAGCTAGGAATACTAGTGCTACAATAGGTAAAATAATACCTGTTACACGCCTTGCTGCTTCTAGCACTAGTAAGACAGTCATAATTCCAACAATGATATCCATTGTGTTTGGAATACCACCACGTTCTGTCACAATTTCAGTATACTCGGTTAAAATATAAATAGATGAGTAAAAACTTAACCCAAATAAGATCCAATCATAAAACGGAACTTTGGTTCGTTTTTGCTTTGAATATGTTGGATAGATTAAGAATATCAAAGCAAGTCCAATTGCAACGTGAATTGAACGCTGTTGGAGCGCTGGCATTGGGTTGAATTGTATCCAGAGATGATAAACTGAATACAGGGCAGCAACAATAAATAACGTCCAGAAGATAAATTTCCGGTTATCTAAATCTCTGACTTTTGATTGGCGGTCATATTTTTCAAGGATTTCCTGGCTTTGATCATTGCCTTTATTACCTTCAACGTCAATAGATCCGTTTACGTCCTCTTTCCTCATAGAAACTTCCCTCCCCATATGTTCCAAAGATAGACATTATATGCCTTGATTTCCACCTCGCTGTAAGGTTCGACTAATTCATAAAGTTGAATATCTTTGGTTTTTGTTTCGATGGTTGTTTGTACATTGTCGGAAACAATCAAATTGACCTGTTCCATAGTTCGCTTTACTTTCAAATGTACATACCCATCTTTAGATTCAATAATTTCACCATCAGATGGTACACCTGCACCAAAAGTTTTAAAATACGTTTCAGTTAATAATAATTTATTATTGTGACGTTCATACTTTTCATACCAAGGTTCATGCTCAACAGAATGGATCCAAGATAGAGTGAATGATTGACTGCGTAGATAGTAGGTTTGATCTTCTGTTTCAATTTGAATGACAGGAAAATGAAAAAAAATGAAAAAGAGGAGCACAACAAGCGCAGTACCCCTCTTCAACCATTTATTGTTCATCGTAATAGCGTTGTGCTCCTGGGTGAATAGGTGCAACCATACCTTCTTGTGCATCTTCTAAATTAATATCAGAAGCTGCTTGGTGTGAATTTTCTAGTTTGTCTAGGTTATTGAACAATGTTTCAGTTAATTTATAAACATCGTCTTCACTTAAATCAGAACGTACAACTAACGCGTTCATAATTGCAGCTGTTTCAATAGGGTCATCGTTTCCATAAGTGCCTTCTGGAATTTCTAAAGAAACAAAGTATTCTTTATCCTGTGCAATTTCTTCAACGCGGTCTTGTTCAATAGTAACAATTTTAAGGTCAACCGATTCAGATAACTCTAATACTGAAGAGTTTGGAAGACCACTTGTTAAGAATGCAGCGTCAATTTGTCCAGAACGTAAGCCATCAGCCGCTTCAGCATATCCTAAGTAGTCAACTTCAATATCGTCGTATGTGATGCCATGACCTTCTAATAATGTACGTGCGTTAACTTCAACTCCAGAGTTTTGATCCCCTACAGCAACACGTTTACCTTCAAGGTCATCTAATGTTTCGATGCCGCTGTCAGCAGTCGTTACAACTTGTACATAGTTAGGGTATAATGTAGCGATTTGCTGAACGTTTTCAACAGGTTCACCATCGAAGCTATTAACACCTTCAACAGCTTGGCTTAATACGTCACTCATAACAAAAGCCATTTCAACTTTTTCTTCTTTTAAAAGGTTCATGTTCTCAACAGATGCACCTGTTGTTTGAGTACGTGAGTTTACATTTAATTCTTCTGTGTAAGTTTCACTTAAGGTAGTTGCAATGATGTTATATGGTCCAGAAGAACCACCTGTTGCGATTGTCGCAATATTTGTGTCTAATCCTTCGCCATTACCTTCTTCACCACCATTACCATCTTCACCACCACAAGCGGCAAGAATTAAAGATAAAGTAAGTAGTAACGTGAAAGCGCTTAGAAATTTCTTGTTCATATGTTTGTCCTCCTATAATATTAAATTTTAACAAAGTGATTATAACATAATCATTGTAAAAAATACTATCTTTAACTCAATAACGCATTAATGAAATTTTTAGAAATTTAGTAACACAATATAATGGAAAACTTTGAGATTGCTTTATCTTATCAGGCGTTGTAAGATTAACTTGCCAGACAAAACTCTTAGTAGTTTAACCTGAACCTGATAGATAGAGAGAAAAGGGAGGGTTTTACGATGAGAATGAATCATTTTATTGCTTATGGCATGGTCGTATTAGGTGCATCGTTCTGGGGTTTAACTGGATTGTTTGTACAGAATCTGTACGCATTCGGTTTTTCACCTTGGCAAGTGGCGACCTTACGCCTTACCATGTCGAGTCTCATCTTATTCATTTTGTTATGGACCATGGCAAGAAGCTACTTAAAAATAAGGATAAGAGATTTGCCTTATTTTATTGGTTTAGGTGTCTTCAGCATTAGCTTTTTCAATTGGTTCTACTTTCAAGTGATGGAATTATCATCGCTCTCAGTCGCAGTCGTTTTTGTCTACACTTCACCAGTCTTCGCAGCCATCATTGCAAAAATCCTTTTCAACGAAGCTTTAACAATCGCAAAAACTGTCGCAATTCTATTAACCATTATCGGAAGCGCATTTGCCATTGAGTTTTTACCTATTGGTGATTTTTCATTAACTACGCAAACGATTATCTACGGATTACTAGCAGGTTTTTTCTGTTCGACTTATAGTTTATTAGGTAAAAATGTTAGCCGCTGGTATCATCCATTTACGATTACGTTTTATGCGATGTTATGTGGAAGTGTATTTTTAATTCCGACTAGCCAAATCTGGGAGCATCAAGAAGCCTTTATGAACGTTGGGGTATGGATTAATATGCTTGGAATTGTGATTATTTCAACTGTACTAGCTTATTTAATCTATACGATCGGATTAACCTATATTGAATCGAGTAAGGCTACGATTTTGTCATCTATTGAAATAGTCGTAGCGGTCTTAGTAGGAGTCCTGATTTTCAATGAGGTCTTAACTGGATGGCAATTACTCGGCTTTGGGTTAGTATTTATATCTTTATTTATAACGGTATTTTCATATAAAAGAAAATATCATTTAAAAAGGTGACATGACCTTATGCTGTCAGGAATTTTCCTGGTAGCATTTTTTTATTACCTAAAATGATCTTTGATTTCCCAATCATACTTTTCTGATTGTTGTTTAATAGCATCCTGAGCTGCAAGTGTCTCATGATCTTGAGGGTCGTAAGGAATGGCGATGGTCTCTCTTCCATCAGAAATTGTATAAGTATATACACGATATGTTTCGTTGTCGACACTTCTTGTGACTTCTTCAATATCTTCCCAAGCAATCGACACTTCTGATATCGTCTCAAATTTATTACTATGTATTCCCACGTCATCCACGTAATGATAATGATAGATTGAAAGTGTGAATGGAACGATGCTCATAATCAATAACACAGCATGTACGATGGTTAAGTTATATTTTAAGTCCTTTTTTTCATATATCCGCTTAGTTAGGAAAAATGAAAATAATACAATGGCAATCCATATCATCCCAAAGGAAAAACTACTATAAGCTTCCGATGGGCGGATAAAAGCGGTGTGATCATATGAAAAGAACAATAAATCTTGTACAAACATTACAACAGGGAAAGGAACTAGAAAAGATGACATGACTAATAGAATACAGGTAACTGCAATATATGGTGTTAGTGTATCGGAATCCACATTTCTAAGAAACTGCATGCAACTTCAACTCCATTTACTACTTAACAATCAAAACAGGACATTTCGCTCGTTTGGCTACTTTGTGACTAACACTTCCATAGATTCGTATGTGTAATTTATTTTATCATGCATTGAAATCTTCGTACACTTTCCTATAAACGGAAAAATTAAGTTGCAAGTGGGAAGGTTTTTTGAACAGACTATAAATCGACTTACTGAAAAAGGGTAGATCTATCATCACAAAGCGGTGGATAAAATCTCTAATTCTACGAGAATGTCCAACTCTCTGACTGCATGGCTACAAATAGTTAAATTATCAATCTATGACTTTTATTTCCATGTTATAATACGCATAACATTGATGGTGAGAGGGATTGGATGAAGAGGTACATATTTTTAATACTGCTAATTTGTATGGTTGGTTGTGGGGAAAATGAAGGGTCAGTGACATTTTCCGATAACACAGTCGTGTCTTCTTGGTTAGATGATTTGACGGTTAGGATGTATATTGAAAACAATACCGACCTTCCAATTATGTCTAGTTTTGAAGTTGATATTCACGATGATTGGCTAGTGAATCAGATTAATGGAGAGAGGACGGTTTACGAAAATTATGCATTAGAGGTTGAAGAGACCGACACATTTAGATTAGATCATCGCTCGGAAAACATTTATACCATATCTTATGCTCTAGAAAATAAGGTAGATAAGATTCAATTTATTGAAGCGATAGACCAAGGTGCTATTGAAGTGACACTTCGCTCTGAAGATGGGGAAGAGCTTGCTAGTAAAGTTATTACTAATGTGCATATATACGATTCCAATAATATAGGAAGTTCAGGTATGGGTATGCTGTTTATAGTAATAATTGCTTCTGTTTTAGGTGCAATTTTATTAGAAAAATTTATTAGAAAATGGACTGGGATTAGAAAGCCAGAACGTGAGGAGTTGCCGAAGCTTTATAAAACCTTGAATATGATATTACACATTATAACTGGTCTATATTTAACGTTTGCTCTTAGGTCAATAGGTCCAACCGAGCTATGGGAAACTATTATTTTATTTGTGCTTTTATATGGGGTGCTTCAAGTCGTTTTAGATTTTATATTAATAAAACATCAAAAAGAATACAGAGTGACACTCTTGTCATTTGCGGTTATTTTGACGGTCGTAGTGGTCATTGCTGAGCGGTATCCTTATATGTTCTTTTAAAGGCTTGTACTCTTGATGGTAGTATTTGAAACGAAAGGAGAATCGTTAAATGACAATCAACATTAGGTAAGAACACCCGAATGACTATATTGAAACACAGAATGTTGTAAAAAATGCCTTTGAAAATGTTGAGGTTAGTGAACATGATGAGCATGAATTAGTTGAGAGGTTACGTAAATCAGATGCTTTTGTACCTGAGTTGTCATTAGTGGCCGTCGATGAAGAGATTAACAAAATTGTTGGCCATATTATTTTAACTAAGATTACAATTAAAGGTGATCAAGATGTTGAATCACTAGCGCTTGCTCCAGTGTCCGTGCTACCTGATTACCAAGAGCAAGGGATTGGCGGTCAGTTATGCTTGGAAGCCTTAAGAAGAGCAAGAGCACATGGATTTGAATCTGTCATCGTATTAGGACACCCATCATACTACCCGAAGTTTGGATTTGAAAAGGCGTCGTTATATGATATTCACCCGCCTTTTGATGTACCTGATGAAGCCTTTATGGTACTTTAGTTACGGGAGGATGCGTTGTCCAACCTATCGGGTGTCGTTCAATATTCAAGCGCATTTGATGGATAAATTGGATTAACTTGTTAGAATAGTAGAAAAGAGCTGAAGGAGTATTAGGTATGAAATTTGACGGAAAGAAAATGGTGTTTCTTATCTTAGTCATAATTGCGATTATGGCAGTTGTTACTTATGCTATTTTTACATTTATGGATCGTAATCAGTATATTGAAGAGATGAGTTTGAATTTGATTCAAAGGAGTGGTTTTGTTGGACATTAAACGAGACGAAAAAGGTTTTTATGTAGGGGAAGCTAATCAGAAGGATGCCGAAATCACCTTTGTAGACCAAGGCAACTCAACAATTGACATTGACCATACGGAAGTATCAGAAAAATTACGTGGGGAAGGTGTTGCTGGAAAACTTGTAAAGAAAGTAGTGGACTACGCACGTGAGAATGATTTAAAAATCACAGCATCTTGCCCATATGCACAAAAGAAACTTGGACGAACAGATGAATATCGTGACGTTTATTTTGGTGAGTAATGAAACAACTGAAATAAGGACGGTGTCATTGTGTACGATGAGAAGTTTTTAAGACAAGCAATTGAATTAGCGCAAGAAAATGTGAGAAACGGAGGTCGTCCGTTCGGAGCTGTTCTTGTTAAGGACGGAGAAGTGATTGCAACGGGAGTTAATGAAACGAACGCCACGCATGATATTACAGCACATGCAGAGCTATTAGCCGTGCGGCGTGCTAACGAACAGCTTCAGACTCCTTTCTTAGAAGGAACTGAAATGTATGCGAGTGGTCAGCCATGTCCGATGTGTATGGCGGCGATGCATTCGGCGAAAGTAGGTAAGATTTATTTTGCTTACTCTTATGAACAAGGTCAGTCTTATGGTTTGTCTTCTACAGATGTATTAGATGAACTAAAGAAGCCCATTGGTGAGCAAGTGATTGACATTCAACACAAAACAATAGACGTAGAAGAGCATCCTTACGAACTTTGGGCTGATCAGAAGTAGTGGGAGGTGCTGTCATAGCGCCTCTTTTTTATTAAGAGTATATTTCCTCATAAAAATGAATTTTTCCTTATAAAAATCAAAAAATTCCTCATAAAATTGGATTTTTCCTTATAAAATTAAAATTTTCCTCATATATTTATTTTTTCCTTATATATGCGAATAAGTTTCCTGTCACCATGCAGGCTATTTGATATTAAGTTAGCGTCGGGTTATAATTATCTTGAATTCAAGATAAATTGGAGGGGGACATCCTCATGTCAGATAAACAAACAGCAGGGGTTCATCATATAACAGCAATTGCAGGTCCATCTCAAGAAAATATTGATTTTTATGTTGGTGTACTTGGGCTTAGACTCGTTAAAAAAACCGTAAACTTTGATGATCCAGGAACGTATCACTTTTATTTTGGTGATGAGAAAGGGTCTCCAGGAACGATTATGACTTTCTTTCCATGGAAAAACATCCCTAAAGGCCGAGTTGGAGCAGGTCAAGTTGGATATACGACTTTCGTTGTACCATCAGGTGCTCTTCAATTTTGGGAAAGGCGTTTAAATGACTTTCATATAGAAACAGAAAAAGAAACACATTTTGATGAGTATTATTTAAAATTTGAAGACCCACATGGCTTGAAGTTAGAGCTAGTGGAAAGAGAAGAAGGCCCCTTAAACACATTTGAGTTTAATGGTGTCACTCAAGATGTAGCGATTAAAGGTTTTGGAGGAGCCGTTCTTTACTCAGGCTCACCTCGAAAAACAGCGGACCTTCTAGAAAATGGATTAGGTTTTGAAAAAGTTGCAGAAGAAAATATGTATTTAAGATTCCGTTCACAAGGAGACATTGGGAATGTCATTGATGTGCCAGTAAAAGCTTTTCCGCGTGGAGAAATGGGCGCGGGTACAGTTCATCATATTGCTTGGCGCGCAGATGACCATGATGATCAACAAGATTGGAGACAGTATATATCAGGCAAAGGTCTTCAACCGACCGAAATCCTTGATCGTCAGTACTTTACGTCAATTTACTTTCGTGAATGGGGAGGCATTTTATTTGAAATTGCTACGGACACACCGGGCTTTGACACAGATGAACCAATTGACAAATTAGGAGAAGATCTTAAGTTACCTGAATGGTTAGAGCAGCATCGTAACCAAATTGAGAATATTGTTGACCCTGTTGAAGTAAGGGAAGTTAAACCTAAATAAGTCTCATCTCAACCTCACAAATAATTTTGTGAGGTTATTTTTATAAATTGTAGTTTAATTTTGTCAAATTGTGCAAAACAATAGTAAGTAAAATTGAATGAGGTGAGTAGCGTTGAGCAGTTCAGTTAATAAAGTCAAGTTAATTACAGCACCAGGCTTTGCAGATGATGTCGTAAACGAAATTAAAGGCGAACTGCCTTCATTACTTGAATATTATGTCGACGATCAAGTGAAATGGGACTTTGAACACGTTACAGATCCTCTTACAGGTTCAACTGGAGATGCACGTGAAATATTAGAGTCGATTCTAAAAAATGTGAAAGAAGATGAAAAAGATTTTTTAGTATGTTTAACAGATTTGCCCTTGTTTCATAAAAGTAAGGTGGTTGTAGCTGAGGCTTACGAGCAGGAAAATATTGCGTTATTAAGCATGCCAGGACTAGGTTCTACACCTATGGTAAAACGAATAAAAGCATCTATAATACAATTAGTTAATGAAATGTATTATGGGACATCTGAAGATGGAGCTACACGTCTTAGAGATAAAATTAAAGAAGCAGGCAAAGAAGGGCTTAAGGTCGTGGATGGCTATCTTGTCGGCAATAAAGGTTTTGAAAAATTTTCACCTGTCAGAAGAGAAACCCCTCAAAATGGTGAAAAAAATATAGATGTTCGATTTACGATTCCATCAAAATTTTGGGGCGGATTAAGAATTTTAACTGGAATGGTGCGTGCGAATCGACCGTGGAGAATGTTTCCGTCATTTGTAAAAGTATTAGTAGTTGCTTTTGCAACAGGTGCATACGCCTTGGTGTTCCCGTCACTTTGGCATTTAACTAATCAATATGAATTGTGGCGTATGATCTTGCTCAGTTTTATTTCGATTTCTGCAATGGTCAGTTGGATTATTGTAGCACATAAGCTATGGGAGTCTCCTCGAATGGAGACAAATAACCTTAAAAGAATGCTATATAATATCGCCACCGTCTGCACGTTGATTATTTCTGTAGCATTATTTTATTTGAATTTATATCTATTTTTTCTGATTGCTGTATTTTTGTTTATTCCAATAGGGCTTATTGAAGCTCAGATAGGTACAGAGGTTAGTTATCAGTATTATTTTCTAATAGCATGGGTTATTACTAGTTTTGCAACAATTATCGGTGCTTTAGGTACAGCACTAGAAAGTGAAGAGACTATTCTTTCAGCGACATACGGTTATCGTCAAAAACAACGTTATGAACAATTAAAGAAAAAAGAGGAAGAAGAGGAAGCGGAACATTGATAAGAAAGGGAGCTCGGCCAAAGCTGAGCTCTTTTTGCAAGGAATGAAAGTATAAAATTTTTAACTTAAGTTCTGTAAGATTATGTTGCATTGTACTGTCTAGAGCAATGCGCCCAACCACCCCAACTGAATTGGAACCTTCCCGTATAAACCTACGATAAGTCAACATCGATTCGCTACTCTCATCGTGTTTCCTTTACCTCAGTTTAGTCGGTCCACTCACTACGTGGTTAAGTGGTGCTTGCGCTTTTCTTGATGAAATGAAAGTTAAGAATTCCCTATTAAGTTATTTTACAATAATATTAAATCCTTCGACTTACGAAAGAATTTTTGTTATGATTAAATGTTGCGACTGAAAAATAGAAAGAAGGATTTTTATGGCAAAGAATCATGAACAACACGGAAAAGATATAAAACGTGGCCCTTTAATGCTCGTATTGATTTCGGGCGCATTTGTGGCCATTTTAAATCAAACTTTATTAGGAACTGCTTTACCTAAAATAGCAGAAGCACTGGAAATTAATTATGCAGCTGCACAGTGGTTGCAGTCTATTTTTATGTTAGTGAACGGGATTATGATCCCAATTACAGCTTTTTTAATAGGGAGGTTTACTTCAAGAGCTTTGTTCTTAACAGCGATGGGTTCATTCGCTGTAGGGACGTTAGTGTGTGCTATTGCACCCAATTTTGAAGTTTTAATTGCAGGACGTGTATTACAAGCTGCGGGTGCGGGTATTATGTTACCTCTCATGCAGACGATTATGTTCTTAGTGTATCCACTTGAAAAGCGTGGAGCAGCGATGGGGATGTTTGGTCTAGTTATAGCATTTGCACCAGCAATAGGACCTACATTATCAGGTTACTTAGTAGAACATTTCCCTTGGAGAAGCGTGTTCTACGTCGTTTTACCAATTGCAATACTCGATATTATTGTTGCATATTTTATCTTGAAAAATGTTACAGAACGTACCTTCCCTAAGATGGATATTCTATCGATTATCTTGTCTACTTTAGGGTTTGGTGGTTTATTATACGGATTTAGTATTGCAGGTAATCCCGAAACTGGTTTTGCAAGCCAAAACGTCATTATATCACTCATTATTGGGGCTTTAACCTTAACGTGGTTTATTTTAAGACAGCTTAAGTTAGACACGCCGATTCTTGAGTTTCGTATTTTTAAATACAGTGTCTTCACCTTGACGACAGCGATCGGTATGATTGCGTTTATGTCGATGATTGGCGGTGCTGTTATTTTACCAATTATGATGCAAGATATGTTAGGTTTCACCGCATTTGAGTCAGGCCTTATGCTCTTACCTGGTGCAGCCTTAATGGGCTTTATGAACCCAATTACAGGCCGTTTATTTGATAAGTTTGGAGCAAGATATCTATCGATTATAGGATTATTATTGGTCGTTGTGACAACCTTTATGTTTTCAAATTTAACACCTGAGACTAGCTTTTTATATTTAGCCATAGTAAACGCGGCTCGTATGCTTGGAATTGCGATGGTCATGATGCCAGTGACAACAGCAGGGCTTAACCAGCTTCCAGATAAATTGATGCCTCACGGGACAGCTATGAATAACACCATGCGCCAAATGTCTGGTGCAGTTGGAACGGCATTGTTGGTTTCGATTATGACAAGTCAGACCATCCCGAATGAAGGAGTAGAAGGAGCGTTACACGGTGTCAATGTTTCCTTTTTTGTCGCAGGGGTTTTGTCTATTGCAGGATGGGTCTTAGCATTCTTTATTAAAAAATCGAGTCCGAGAGAAGAAGCTGCGCAGGATTCGAGATAAGTAAAAAATGGGACACAAAATATTCTAACCTTAAAGAAGACAAATGTTAGGAATCAAATCACTCCTAACATTTGTCTTCATTTTTAGCTACGTCAAAATGCTTCGCAGGCACGGCTTCAACTTCCCCAAACTAACTCTCGTTCGGAGTTTAAGGATCTTCGGCTAAATACGCAACATCCATGTTGCAACGCCGAACTGACCCACATCCTGTGGCCCCTCAGCTCGTGCTGTCTGCGACGACCTGGACGGTCTAGTGTCGGCGTTGACACACAAATGCTACTTGTAATACTTCTTTGCTTAATTTGCGCCGAGTAATCGCAGGCGCAGGACGTGGCCGCTTTTAGCCGACCAGGAGTCTCAGCATTTTGACTACGTTAATAGCACTCAATGTTCGTTTTCTAAAAATCTATTTTTCTTTTGTACAGCCTCTTTTTGCATAAGTAAACCCGCTCGCGTAACAACAAGCGGGTTTAATCATTAAAAGATCATATGAGCAATTAAGATAATAATTGGTAATGTAATAAGTGTACGTAATAAGAAAATAACGACTAATCTCCAGAAGTTAACGGGTACTTTAGATGCTAGGAGTACGCCCCCAACTTCAGATAAATAAATTAACTGTGTTACACTTAACGCTGCGATAATGAAGCGAGTCATCTCTGATGTCACGTCTGCAATCATTAAAGCAGGTAAGAACATATCTGTAAAACCGACAAGAATGGTCTCTGCAGCTGCTTGCGCTTCAGGAACTTGTAATAACTCTAAGATTGGAACAAATGGTGCACCAATCCAAGTGAAGAACATTGTCTCTTCAGCAACGATTAGACCAAGTGTACCAATAGCCATTACTACTGGTAGGACACCAAACCACATGTCCATTGCGTTTTTAGTACCTTCTTTGAAAAAGCCAGCAACACCTGGTGACTTTTCAGCACGTTCTACTGCTTGCTTATAGCCCCATGAAAATGAGTTATAACTTTCTGGAATTGTTTCATCAAGGCCCTTGCTGTTTTCTGAGTAATACGTATCCGGAATCTTAGATAGAGGTGGGATACGTGGTAAGATGATCGCAGCCACAAGCCCTGCTGCTAAAATGGTTAAATATAATGGTAAAAACATGTGCATTAAGCCAACATAATCTACTACCACAATAGTAAATGTAATCGAAACAACTGAGAACGTGGTACCGATCACGGCAGCTTCACGCTTTGTGTAATAACCTTCTTCGTATTGACGACTAGTTAATAGGACACCGATTGTCCCATCACCTAACCAAGATGCAAGGTTATCAACAGTTGAACGACCAGGTAATGTGAATACTGGACGCATAATTTTCTTGAATAATGAACCTATAAACTCTAATAGTCCGTAATTTAATAATAATGGTAATAAGAACGATGCGATTAGGAATACTGCTACTAAGGATGGCATTAGTTCGACCAAGATCATTCCGCCCGTAGCTTCTGAATATACTTCCTCTAAACCAAATTGGTTATACGCGAAGATGATAAAAATCATACCTAGAACACGCACGATTAACCAAAACCATGATACGTTAAAAACAGAACCCAAAAACGAATCCTCTGGGAATTTGCTAGAGAATAGTTTCGCAACAATAGACATAATTGCTGAGACGGAAATGATGATGACTGCAACTAAAAAAATCGAATCTCCTAATAAGTTTTTAAATCCATCAGCTAAAATAGCAACTGGAATACTTGTCTCTCCGTTGTATTGAACTGGGATGATGAAGAAAAACAACCCAATAAATGATAATATGATAAACTTCAGCTGTGCCAAAAGTTTAACCTCCTTTTATTTAATTATTCATTTATAAATATACAATGTTTTGAATTAATAATACGACTTTACCACGAATACATAACGATTTGAAGAGCCTAAACAAAAGTACGAATAGTCAAACATTATAGCCCGGCAGGTTTTAAAATCATAAGGATGAAAATGGCAACACCCATAGTTGATACAAACCAGAACAACTTATTAGTTTTGTTAAAAACCTTTTGATAACCTTCTGGAAGCGCATCCAATTTCGCTCGATTAGGATCAGAAAGAAAAGCTCTTAATTTACCAGTATACCTAGCAATAAAGCCAATCATGATTACTTGGATGACAATGTATAAAACCAATGTTCCAAGCAACCATAGCTGTGTGAATGCTCCCCAATCAGCCATGAAATACAAGACTAAGCCAGTAATGACGGCTAATGTCCCACCTATTTTTGGAAAGAACTCTAGCTTTTTAAAAGTCTGTAGTGAATTGCTTAACTCCGCCACACTCTGATCTTTCTTAAATAACACATGTGCAAAGAAAGTTGGCCCTACCCCAATAATCGCAGACAACACGTGCACTAACACTAGTGTTTTGTACATTTTCGTCCTCCTTATAAAAGACAATCTACCCCACTTAAATATATTGCTGGAGAGAACGAAATATAACTCTTAAATGCATACAAAACACAAACGTTTTAAATCTACTATTTTAATTTACCATAACCATTCCAAAAATTTAATATTTATTAAGAAAATTTTGACGATTTACTGCTATAATTGTTTAATATTGAGTGTTAGTAGGTGACAGTGTTGAACATTGTAAGAAATAAGGAAATTTCACAACAATTAATAACTAATTTCTTTAAAGAACATTGGGGAAGTCCAAAAATGGTTATCTCTAGTGGAGTATATCAGTGCGATGAGATGGATGGTTTTACGGTATTAGAGGACCATACAATATTAGGTTTAATAACTTATACGATTACTGATCAAGAATGCGAAATTATATCAATAGATAGTTTAATAGAAGGTCGTGGAGTGGGTTCTGCTTTAATAGCACAAGTTGAGGCTGAGGCGAAGGAGGCGGGTTGTCAAACGGTCAAACTCATTACGACCAATGATAATTTGCATGCGGCACGTTTCTACCAGAAAAGAGGTTATCGGCTCTCGCTTGTGTATCCTGATGCTGTTGAGAAAGCTCGACAACTCAAACCAGGAATACCGTTACTAGCAGATAACGGCATTCCAATCAGGGATGAATGGCTATTTATAAAGGGAATTTAGTTTTTAGAAAAGCCCACGATCGCAACCATTAAGCAACCCATGCTCAATGCCCAGAAAATTCCCGCTTGCCCAATCTCTAGAGAAACTAATTCAGAAGACATAGGGTGATTAGGTTCAATTCTTGTGGCTTGAATGAGGAAATAAACAGCAATCGAAAACACACCTAAATGTAATAAGGTAAAAAAGTAACCAATATGTTTTGACTTAGTTCTATACCAAGCTGCGAGAGTGACCAAACACGTTATAGCGATGATTATAATAAATCCATTAACTAATAAACTTGGAACTTCTTGTTCAAGAGCCATTTCGTTTCCTCCTTATAATGATTTAATCATTTGTGAAATGTCTTCAAAAATCTGTTCACGTTCTGGGCCTGTTGTCATAATGTGACCAGAATTCTCATACCACTTTAATTGTTTATTATGAGTGTTAACCTTTTGATAGATTTTCTCAGCACTTTTTAAATATAGTGACTCATCTTTTAATCCTTGTAAGACATACGTCGGCACTTGGATGGAATCAAGTTTCCCGCTTACTTCTATAATGAATTGTTGTAAGTCAGTCAGGAAGGGCTTAGGTTTAAGTCTAAAATCATGAAGTTCTTCTTCAATTACTTCTATCGATTTACCTTCAACCTTTTTATAGTTTTCTGCATAGTTATAGATTCGTTTTGATAGATCTTCAATACTCTTCGCTTGCATGGGAGAGCTCATGGATACGACAGCCGCCACTGGAAGCTCAACAGCCATCTTTAAAGCGAACACGCCGCCCATCGATACTCCGGCAACAATAATGTTGTCGTAACCATTTGATTCAAGATAGCGATAACCCTCTACCGCATCTTGCCACCAGTTAACAGGACCAGTTTGAATTAATGCCTCTGGTCCAACGCCATGTCCTTGATAAAGAGGTGCGTGGACAGTATAACCTTTTTTATGTAAGTAGCGCCCAAGTTTTCGGACATCTGCCGTCGTCCCTGTAAACCCATGTAAAAGCAGAATAGCTTGCGAGCCAGCTTCATATGTAAACGGCTTAGGTGCAACAAATTTCAACTAGCTTCACTCCTTTGTAACGCGGTAAGACTCGAAGCGACTTGTATTTTCAACACTAGTATATAATGAGCGACCTAAATATAATGGAATGGATAGGTTCTCAAAATCAGGAAGACCATTATCCAAAAATTTATCTTGGTCGATATGAAACTGCACAATATCTCCGACAAACCAATCATGATCTCCATAGCTATTACAATCGATGGTCTTACACTCATAAACAACATACGCATCTTCTAGTATCGGTGCACCTGTTGCAGGCCCTGACGTGTATAACATACTTCCATTCTCAAATTTATCTAAGTCTGCGCCTGAATACGTCCCAGTTTCTTGAATGAATTGAGCTCTTTCAAGCGGTAAAAAATTAATTGCAAATGTACCTGCGTTTTTTACTAACTGATGCGTATGACGCTCAGGTCCAATCGCCACACCATAAATCGGTGGCGTAAATGATATGTATGAATGCCAGCCTGCTGCCATCACATTATTCTCTCCATTGTGAGAAACGGTGACGATTGCCACCATCCCTGGGTAGCAGTGCATGATTTTATGGTCTATAGCTTTTAACATTATAAATCCGTCCTTTGTTATAAATTTTGTTGTATACGACAAGGTTTTAAGGTTTATCGTCAACTTTTTTAAAATTTACGACAAGTTTTTATAGTTTATCGTCAAGTATTTTTTCATTTACGTCAAGTTCTGATATTCCTTAAGGTTTTTGTTCAAGAAACCTCATCCGATACGCATTCATCGCTGTTTCTCCTAAATGATCAAGTAAATTGTAATTGGCATAGGCACCAACAATAGCACCGAAACCTGGCACCAACTGCAACATTTTAACAAAGTCGATATAATCCCTATACTCCTGCTGGAAGACTTGCCAATCCATATCTGCTAAGCGTTCTTTGTGGTGATCCCAATTCTCTATGATATGAAACGTCTCTCGTCGTTTGTCATCATTGGAGAAGGCGAGTTGAAATACATGTAAAATAAACAAGCGTTCTTCATAACTACGTGTATCAAATCCATAAACTGAAGCAGCATCAAATAAGAATTTCATTTTCACTGACAACAATAATGGAAAGTCTGCTAAACCCAAAAGGATTCCTCCTGCACCGGTCCCGGCACCTTCAGCAGCGGCTGTTTTTCGATAGTTAGATAATTTTTCGTTCAGTAGCTGATCGCGTTCACGCAAAGTTAAATGTTGATACTGGTCTTTCTTAGTCGCAATGTTGGACCCGACTAGCGTCGCTTTTACCATGCCTTTAATACCTTCTGTGATCACTCTGTGGGCGCGATCAGGAATCATACTATTGACCTTGTTTTGTGCCTTTTTAGTCCACCCTTTAACGAAACCCGATTTCTTCAAGGTTTTCCGTCGCCATTTTTGAATATCCTCATATACATATTTTTCGTATTCATTCATTTTCATCACCTGATTATAGTTTACCATTATAGAGGAATTTTTTTGATGAAGTCGAATTTAGTTTTAGGAGGGGTTGGATGATTTTTGAAATGACGATGCAAGTTAGGGTGCCAGATTATGAAAAGGGGCTAGCCTTTTATGAAGTATTATTTGGTAGAAAACCAGATTTCATTCCTCATGAAGGGTTCGCCGAGTGGGAGGTTGTGCCTGGTAGTTGGATTCAAGTCGGAGAAGGTGAACCATTAGGGAGTGGCCCGATTAGATTTGGTGTGCCGAACATTGAAGAGGCTAAAGCGCGTATAACAAAAGAGTGTTCTATTGAAGAATTTGATATACATACACGAGAAGGAGTTCCAGCTAAGTGGGGGACATTCCAAGATCCGTGGGGGAACAAATTAGGTTTCTTTGAGTATCTAGACAAAGCAGAGGAAAAAGAAAGAATCGAAGAGTTATTAGGAGATTTATAATGAGTGAACTTGAATTAAACATATTAATTTCTATATCGTATTTACTATATTTTGGAGTTTTAATTGCTGGTGCTATAATTTGTTTTAAGAAACGATTTTATATGATTTTAACCTTCTTTATATTGATGATGCTTCACCCTATATTAGAAGAGTCCACTGGAAGGTTATTAAGATACTATATTGAAAATGAAGCAAATCTACCAATATCTTATGGCGATTATGCAATAATTCGACTAATGGCACTCAGATTATTTGAATTCGCAGCATTTTTAGTATTAGTATTAGGGTTATATCAACTGTGTAAACCTCAAACATAAAAAGGATGTTTTAATGAGAATAACTAAATGGTCAGTCTATCAAATTATTATTTTATTACTATTAGTTGTATTAGCTTTTTTAGCAGAGCGGTTTAATCAAGGGATTGCTATCCAGCCATCACAAAATGAACAATTTACCATTATATCGATGGTCATCATTGTCACTTTTACAATGACTGTCATATTTTTTAGCAGTAGCTTTTACTATTTTCAAGCAAAAAAGAGTAACACTTTTTTACGACACTCACTTTGGAATAAGATGCCACTCATCATCCCTGTTGTGTTTAGCGTGCTCATCATCGTTATGTTGGCTTTATATATGATGACCTCTCTTCAGGACCAACGTTGGTTTATGTATGTCATCATTTATTTCTCGCTTTTTGCAGCCAATCTGTTTGTGCTGTCTATCGTCAATAAAGTGAATGAAAGCTCGAGTTTGTTATTGAAAATTAAGTACTCCGGTGCAGCCACTGCATTGTTTATTCTTGTCGTTTTATTTGTAGTTTAGTTTCCAAAAAACTTTTTAGTATATGGAGTGTGGATCTATGTTAAATAGTATAAACTGGTACGACTGGATTACCCCAACAACTCCAACAGCAGCCGTTATTACGGGAATCACTTTCTCAATCCTAATCGCGTTTTTAGTTTGGTATGAATCGCGTGAATGGAAAGTGTTCTTTGGTTTCGCAGGCCTTGGAGTTGGAGTTTCTCTTATTGCCACAGGGATTCTAGATTTTGTAGGTTTCTTTAATTAACTTGAATGTTTGGATTTTGCTCTAAAAGTGCCTCAATGAATTGGTCTTGATTTCGAGGTGAGATGAGCGCGATTTTAAAGTCGCGGTCATATAAGATTTCTACACGGTCCAAAGACAACGCTGGTGCAGACCAAACGGATCGTGTCTTTTTAAGTTTACTTATTTTAGTAATGTCGATTTTTCGTTTGAAGGGCCCGTATTGTACATATAAAGTTTCGTTCTCAATTCGATAGCCTGTTGAAACCCATAACCACATGAATGCAGAGCCAATTATAAAAGCGACTATAAACAAATCAATAGTACCTGTTCTAAGACTTTCAATCAACATTAGAACAGGTATACTGAAGAATAATAACCCCATCCACCAATCTTTTTTCGATGGAAAATACATCACCACATGAGCTCCTGGTTATTAGACAATTTCATTAGAAACGGGATGACACTCAAGTGTGTAATGCTTGCTAGCAGTATTAACGAAATGGTTAAAAACCAAGAATCCGTTAAAATGACAACAGGTAGCATGAGTAATGGCGCCATACCTACTAAGCTAGTGCGTTTTTGTGAGTCGGATGTTTGATACTGCGTTTCCCCGCAATAAGGGCATATGAGTCCTTTTTTAAATTGAAATATCACTTTTTGAGAATCCTTCCAAGTCCATTCTGTGTGGCATTTCTGGCAAGTCGGCATACAATCACTCCTAATCATTCTACCTATATTATAACGCATTTCTTACAAAAAGTTTCAGTTAAAAAAGACTGTACCTATACATTGGCATATGTTAATATGAGCTGGTTGAAATCTATCGAAAAGGTGACGATCATGAAAGAACTATCATATTCTATCTTATTTTATATAATTGGTATGCTGATGTTATCATTTGGTGTCACGATGTTAATTAAATCAGGGTTAGGTACCGGAGCATGGGATGCTTTATTCTATGCATTGTACGATATTATTGGTCTGACTGTTGGCTCCTGGATTTTTATCGTTGGCGTGGTATTAATGGTATTGAATAGTTTTTTATTAAAAGCACGAATTGATTACGCAGCTGTGATAACGATTTTCTTAATTGGAGTATTTATAGACTTCTGGTTATTAATTGTATTTCCGGATTTTATTATAACAACGACATTAATGAGTTATGTTCTATTAACGATAGGCATTATGGCAATGGGTGGCGGTATTGGAATGTATCTTCAATTTGATTTTGCCAAAAACCCAATTGATAACCTTATGCTCGCTGTTCATAAACGAACTGGATGGAGTTTAGCAGTTTCTAAATCATCACTAGAAATCTTAGTTATGATTATTGCGTTCATCTTAGGCGGACCAATTGGAATTGGAACTATTATTATTGCGTTTGGAATTGGCCCATTTGTTCAGTTCTTCTTTAAACGTTTCCAGCAGTTAAAATCTCTATTAGTAAACGGTCGTTCGGTAACGCCTCAATCGTAAAGTTATGAGCCATGGAACCTAAAGTTCTGTGGCTTTTTTAGTACGTAAAAGAAGTCACAGGTATTTCATTATATGATAGAATTTGTAGAAAACAGTTTTTTGAAAGGATACATTCATCATGATTAGACATGCAACGTTGAGCGATCTTCAATCAATCTTAGAAATATATAATGAAGCAGTTGTGAACACGACTGCTGTATATGATTATGAACCTTTTACATATGAAAATCGTAAAGAATGGTACGAGGCAAAAGTGGAAACCGGTTACCCTGTAATTGTTTTTGAAGAGGATGGTCAAGTCGTTGGATTTGCCACATACGGACCATTCAGGCCACGCCCTGCTTACCAATACACGGTTGAGCATTCGGTTTATGTTGATGAGGAACACGGTGGAAAAGGTGTTGGATCAGCATTGTTAAAACGAATCATCGAATTGGCTGAGGATGCAGAATACAAAATGATGATCGGTGTAATTGATGCGGCTAATGAAGGAAGTATTAAGCTCCATACTAAAAATGGATTTGAGCATGCAGGTACTATTAAAAACGCAGGATATAAGTTTGGCAAATGGTTGGATTTGGCCTTTTATCAATTAGAGCTTAAAGGACCTAGTAACCCTGTAGAAAAATAAGTAACGGGTTATGAGTTGTATGATTTTTCATAAAATAGAATAATGTAGGTGAACTAAATGATCGAATTAACTAAAGCGACAACTGATGATGCAGCAGCTTTATTTGATATGCAAGTCAAAGCATTTACACCTTTACTGGCTAAATACCAGGACCACGACACGAATCCAGCTAATGAACCGATTGAACGCCTAACTGATCGCATTGAGAGAAAAATGGGATCTTCTATAAAATTTTGTTAGATGAGGTGTTGGTGGGTGGCATTTGTATCTATTGGACTGAAGAACATGATTACTGGATTAGTCCAATGTTCATCTTGCCTGAGTATTAAGGCAAGGGAATCGCTCAAAAATCTATTAAACTACTAGAATCTTACTATCACTCAGGCGCAAAAGTTTGGAAGTTAGCCACATTACTCGAGGAGAAAGGTAATTGTCACTTATATGAAAAACTAGGATACATAAGAACAGGAGTTAGTAAACCTATTAATCAATATGCAACTCTTATTTACTATGAAAAAAGGAGGGATTAGATGAGTTATTATGATGAGGATGAGGTGGTCTCCCTTGGTACATGGGTCATTCTTCTAATTGTCCTTGCTATTCCTATTATTAACTTTATTGTTTATCTTGTTTTGGCATTAGGTGATCATAATGAAAATCTTAAGAACTTTGCCAAAGCCTCGCTGCTATTAATGTTAATCGCTATATTCTTTTCAGGCTGTGCAGCCATGTTGTGAATGCATAAGAATTCGTCTTATGCATTCAATCTTTAAATTGATAGATTTGACAATAACACAAACTAATCAACATGAGTGTGCGGTCTGGATCATCTTGTACGTTTATGTAGAATCCTTCACCACCGGCATTCATCTCATCTCCATAAACAACTAACGAACGCTTGCGAATAGAGTACTTACTATCTTTTTCTAAATCTTCAACCTCAAAATCAATCCCACTTTGTAAACCTTTCATCTTTAAAATTGGTTCACCTTTAGGGCTATTAAAATTAATTCTTTTGTATGTCCAACCAGATTGAACGTCACCTAAATGTTCTCTATTTCCATTAAAAATATGAAAATCCTTTGGCTTTACGCCCGATGGTTTTCGGATATAGCCGATTATGTTTTCATCTTTATCCACAATCTCTAAATCTACCGCCACACCAGTAGGATAGTTTGCTAATTGATAGAATACGTTTTGTATGTAACGTGGACTTCCTTGACGCTTGCGAAATCTACCTACTTCTTGGTCGTTGGCTAAGATTTTATTTGAATAGACAAAGATTTCTTTATACTGTGATAACATATGAACACTCCCCCCAACCATATTCATATTATACCAAATGAAACACCACCCATCACAAGGTGGTGTCATTGGCAATGAATGAGGCATTCAAAATGGTCATACTCTTTCTCTAGACGTGTCATGGCATCTTCTGCATTTCGAAATCTGATCCAACCACCGTCGCGTTTAAGTTTTCCTACTCCTTTGAAAGGTGTTTCGCACATCCGACTTGTATAATTGCATTCCTTGTGTAACACATATCGCTTAGTTGGCAGGTCGATGTTCACCCAGACAGGTTGATTACCAAACAATAGCTCAACTCCTTTGTGAATTTAGTATTTATATTGTATGTATCGAAATTGGGTAAATATGCATTGTTTTACCAGTGACATCGCATGTTATACTAGTTTTTTATGAGGGTTGGGTTAATTTTTCAAACGGACTAATTCTGGATAATAAACGATCATTAAAGTTTAGAAAACTATATAAAACCTTGGGGGAAGTTATATGTTATTGATTGGAAAAAGGATAGGACTCGCAGTAACAGCCGTGTTAATGTTGTTGTCAGCATGCAGCTCTGATACAGCAGAACCAACACAAATGGAGCCTGAAACGAAGCAAGAAGAAGTTAAACAGAGTAAAGATAAAGAGACTCAGAGCACAAAAGAAGAAGAACAAAGTGACGAGGAACAGCCAGATGCTGAAGAGCAGTCAACTGATGAAGAACCGCAAACTGATGACTCACAGAAGGCAAACGGAGAAGCTGAGTCTAGTAAAAAAGGTGAGCTAGCTACTGTCACAAGAGTCGTTGACGGAGATACGTTGGAAATTCAAATGAACGGGGAGGAAGAACAAGTTAGATTACTACTCGTTGATACACCTGAAACAAAGCATCCATCTAAGCCAGTTGAACCATTTGGACCAGAAGCATCTGAATTCGTCAAAGAACAACTAAGTGGGGAAGAGGTCCGTATCGTTCCAGGTACTGAAAGATACGACAACTACGACAGGTTATTAGCTTATGTGTTTATAGATGGTGAGACGATTCAAGAGAAACTACTTAGAAATGGCTTAGCTAGAACAGCTTATTTATATAATGACTTGACAATGTTAGATGACTTCCATGAAGCTCAGCAGATTGCTCAAGATAAAGACATTGGCGTTTGGTCCATAGATGGCTATGCCCACGCCGACCATGACCATGGCTACCATTATGATGAAGAAGAAACATCTGGAGAAAAAGAAAAAGATTCATCTTCAAATGACTCAGGTCATGATCACTATTCTCACATGGAAGAAGATCATGATTGTGGCGATTTCAATTCAGCAGATGAGGCCACTGAGTTTATGAATAAATCAATTGAAGCGGGCTATGGTGATCATCGTTTAGATGGTGATGGTGACGGTGTGGCGTGTGAAGGGTAAGACCTCGTGAGGTGCGAGGTCTATTATTTTTACCTCATTTCATTATTCGTTGCCTTTTGAGCAATTTGCTTAACATCATTCTTTTCAAAAACTTTATAAGTCCTCATGCCGATTTTTTCTGCTACTTTTTGAGAGGGTATATTACTGAGTGTGGTGTATGAATATATTTCAGGATATTCTAAAACCTCAAAAGCATACTCCTTGCATGCTTGAGCAGCTTCAGTTGCATAACCTTTATTCCAATAATCTCTTATAATATGAAAACCTATTTCAGGTACTAGCTCCTGATCTATTTCTTGCATGGTAATTCCACAGTCACCAATAAATTCATTACTATCTTTTAAAATAACAGCCCATAACCCATGATGATTTTTTATATAAGAATCTCTATTCCATAGAATCCAGTCTCTCACTTTTTCCTGGCTAAATGGTCCATTGTAATGCTGCATGGCTACTGGGTCTGATAGAACCTTGGCTAAATCTTTTTGGTCTTCTATGGTTAATTCTCGTAGATGAAGCCTTTCTGTTTCAATAATATACATAAGAACACCGTCCATTTATTATAAGTAAAACAATATTAACATAAAACTGTTATGTGCTTTCTCTTTAGGATAAATAATGTTTAGGTTAAAATAATGATACTAGGGAAAAACTGGATGAAGTGTAGGCGAGTGATTGAATGAAAAAGTTAACTGAACAGGATATCTTAAATCGAATTCCAGAAAATGAACAACGCATCTATCAAACGATGACACAATTAAATCAAATAGATAAACACAAGCTTTGGGAACTAATCAAAGAGTCCAACAAGGAAAATATCACAATCTATACAGGGGATTTAAATAGAATTGGCGAATTACTTAATAGACAGTTGGTACATATAAATAAGGCTTATAAAACGAAAAATCGAAAAGAAGTGAGCCTCTTTGTTCTAAATCGCGCCCCCTACTTAATAAGATTATTAAAAAGAGAGTATTTGGACTAGTCAGGAGGTCGACAATGGAAAGTTTAATCCCGCTCGCACTCGGCTTCATCTTGAATTTAATCATCTATAAGATGGCAATCATCATCAATGAAAGACAAAAACGCTCGATGATCATTTCAATAATTTATGGGACAAGCACATTATTGATCGGAGTTCTGTTATCTTTGGTGACTTTATTTGAAATTGGTACAGGCATGTTAATTGCATCTGCGTTTTTGTTTGCATGGGTGTATGGAATGAAAAAAGCTAGAGAATCACGTAGTTAAGCACCTCGTATATACGGAGGTGTTTTGTTTTGCCTGAAACTATAAAAATAGATTTCCCTTTCTCGACCCTAGTGTTGTAAAATATAGTAAAAGCTATTGAAAGGTAGATTATTGTGTCGGTCTTTTTGACAAATGAAGAAGTCAATCGTGCGGTAGATTTAATTGTTCATACATATCAAGTACCGTCTTCGATGATTCATCAACTGTTAGGTAAAACGAATGTTAAACAACTGAATAAACATATAGAAGAAGTATCAGGTGAAGGTCTAGAACAAGAACAATTAGCAAGAGTTATTGTTATGACAAAGGGAGCAGAGTTGTTTAAAGGTAGTGACAAAGCTGTACGTGAATTAAGGCGCTATCTATTAAAACAACTACCTGATGATGAAGTGGTGCAACTCTATCAACGCAATCCAGATAATAGAAAAAAGTTATGTCTCCGTCATTTATGTACAAGCCACTAGCAGAGAAGCGATGGGTGGACGGTAAGGCATGGCCACGTGATTTTGTGCAGACATTAGGCTTTCCAATTGTGTTTTCTGGTATAAGAATTCCTAACCAAACTAAAACAACGGCTGTGATGGATGTTGAACCTCGTAAATCCGTTCCACCTTTAGTTGATTTCCAAAAGCATCTAAAAAACGAAATGTTAAAAGTTCTGCACCTGGAAGGCGATCAGACACGCTGTATCGTGACACTCCCGACTGGTGGAGGAAAAACACGTGTTGCCGTAGAGAGTTTTATCGAATGGATGCATGTTCGCTTTTCAGAGCAAAAATATATGATTTGGATCGCACAAAGCTCGGAACTTTGCGAACAGGCGATTCAATGCATATCTGACATGTGGCAGGATAAGGAGTATCCAGAGTCTCTAAGAATCTATCGCTATTTTAGCGGAAAAGAAGTGGAGTTAGGTGATCTAACTGGTGGTGCAGTAGTTGCGAACATTCAACAGATTATCGCTAGATTAAAAAAGGGAGACCCAGTCTTAAAAGAGATTCTCCAAAATTGTGGCGCGATGATTATCGATGAAGCCCATCACGCAGCAGCCCCTAGTTATAAACAATTAATCTCTTATGCGAAAGAATTGTGTGGGGATGAATTATTCCCAGTTTGCGGTTTAACAGCTACACCAGGACGTAGCCAAGGTCAGACTGAGAACTTGGTTGGTGAGTTTGAGGCTTATTTAATTAAACCCGAGTTGCCTGATTACCCTGAGTATGCGGAGAATCCTATTCGATATTTTAGAGATGAAGGTTATCTCGCAACACCTATTCACATCATTCATGAGTCTGGCCAGGATTATGAAGTCCGTGACGAAGATTTGGATGAGGGTAAAGACTTAAACAGACATTTTCTGAAAAAGTTAGCAGATGATCCAAGACGTAATCAAGAGATTATTAATCGATTATTAACCATTCCAGAAGGTAAACCAACTCTTGTTTACGCTTGTACAGTAGAACATGCTGAGTTTTTATCTGCCGTAATGAATTCCTTAGGTCGGAAATCGGCATCCATATCAGCTGATACTTCTAAGGGGCTCCGTCAAATTTACATTGATTCGTTTAAAAGAGGAGAAATTGATTTTCTATTTAACTATGGTGTGTTAACGACAGGATTTGATGCGCCTAACACGGACCACATTGTCATCACTCGACCAACCACAAGCGAAATTCTTTATGAACAGATTATCGGGCGTGGTTTGCGTGGCGAAAGATTCGGTGGGACTGAGACATGTACAGTGATCGATTTCTCAGATAATATTAAACGATTAGGAAAGCCACTTGCCTATACGAGGTTTGAAAGTTTTTGGGGCGGTCGACGAAGTGTTGAAGGAGGGTTTTAAATGAACACGGTTAATCTTATGAACGTGAAGTTTACGTCATATTTGAAGTTGATGATTTACATAGCTGGATCAACGGGGCTTTTCTTTGGTCTATTGTTATTCGTTTTAAGTCTACTCGGGGCTCCAGTTACAGCAGAGTTGGGGACAGCAGTCTACACAGGTGTCATCGCTGGTATTATTAGTATATTTATTTCACCACTTTTATTCTTATTTCTAGGATTGCTTTGGGGAATTATATCTTTCTTACCTTTTAAATTAGCTTTAAAGGTGTTTAAAGGCATGACCATTGAGATGAAATAGAGTCAAACAAACGTTTGATTGACTCTATTATTCTATCTCTTTGATTATGCTAGCAGTGTTTCCGCCTACTAATACGTTTTTCGGAACATCTTTAGTAACCACAGCTCCAGAAGCGACCACGGCATGGTTTCCAATCGTCACACCGGGGTTAATGACGGCTCGCCCATCTACCCTAACTGGCGGTCAGCAGGCTCGAATAATTCCCCATTTAACATTTTTTCTTTTTCACTCTTCATAGAAAACCCCTTTCTTATATTTAATTTATAACCTATTGGCACTAGTTCAAGCTCCATTATAAAAATGTGAATTTTATGATAATATGTTAAGTATTAGTGAAAGAAGGGGTAAAAATGGCTAGAATTTTCATTTTAGGATTTTTGATTTTATTAATCACTGGTTGTTCTTGGCTACAGGCTTCAATCGACCTAAGTGAGCAGGATTATGAAGCCATTGATCAATATTTACAACAAGAGTTGAAGCCGGATTTAGGAGAGGACGTTTTTACTGCGTTTGAAGTGTTAGCTTCGAGTGAAGAGGCTAGTGAAGTCTATGTATGGGCGTTGATTGAAGGGTATTCAGGATCACAAGTAGGAAGCGGGATGTCAATCCCCCTCGTATTAGAAGTGACCCATGATGATGACGTTATTACTGTGACGAACCATAAAGGGCCCCACGATGGTAGTTACTACACTAGCGACATTAAAGAGATGTTCCCAAAGAACACGCACAATAAAATTTTTGATTACCCTTCAAATCACATCCACAATTTAAAGCAAGAGATTGAACAAAAGAGATAACTAAGAAAGATAATCGATGTAGAAATATATATAAAATCCAACAGTTATCACTAAAGTAGTTAATGAATGCAGCCATTGCTTACGATCTCCTTCATAGATTAAAAGCACAACCGTTCTTAAGGCTGATGAGAAGACTAGGTATGCTAGAAAGACTGCAAATATGGAAAGAATGCTGCCAGAAAAATAAAAGATTAAGAGTACGAAGAATACAAAGACTGTCGTTTCGACAACCTTATGAAGTCTATTGACCGCATAAAATCCTGTGATTTCTTCAACGTTTAAATTTTTCTTAATTAATTGTGAAATTAATACTTTAATAATAAAAATAACCAATAACATCAGTAAAAGTTCATTTTCAAGATTCATACATAAATCTCCTTTTATTTATAAAATGAAACCAATCACTTATATGGTAGCATATTTGAAAAGGAGTGACTGGCTAGTTTTGGGTAAAAGCATAAAAGTTATAGTGATTTCTGGCTAATATAAAAAATAAACGGGAATCAAAGCATAAGGGAAATAGTTCTTGCTATAAAGACTTATTTTTAGGAGGTTATGTATGATTTTAGGAATTATAATATTTTTAGTCGGACTGCTATTCCTATACTTGATTATTGAAGCAGCTGTACGGAATGGAATAGATGGCTCTCTAATTGGTACATATCTTAAAGAAAAGCATGGAATTTCTAAAGAGGACATAAAGTCACCATTAGATTCACCACTTGATCAGCACGAAAGAATAAATAAAGGAAGTGACGATACATGATTGTAAGAGAAGCGGTTGCAAGTGACGCAAAAGGTATGGCCAAAGTTCATGTGGATAGTTGGCGAACGACTTACAAAGGAATTGTCCCGGATGAGTACTTGGATAATCTTTCGTATCAAAATCGTGAAAGTATATGGAATCAGGCTATTCCCCGTGGTGGTGTCTATGTAGCTGAAGTTGATGGGAAAGTTGTTGGCTTCGCGAACGGTGGTAAAGAACGCAGTGGGAACTATGCGGGTTATGATGGTGAACTTTACGCTATATACATACTTGAAGAGTACCAAGGTCAAGGGATTGGGAAAAAACTGATGACCGCTGTAGCTAATCATTTAGTTAATCAGGGATATTCAAACATGCTGGTAATCGTGCTTGAAGACAATCCGGCAAAGTATTTCTATGAATCAACAGGTGCTATATATGTTGCTACTGACGATTTAGAGATTAGTGGTAAAAAACTGAAAGAGCTTGTTTATGGGTGGGAGGACCTTGAACGTGTTGTTTCATAAAGGTCTGAGCGTCTATCTAGTGATGTCATGTATCATTTTGGTGCTGTCAGGGTGTGGGGTTAATGATTCTCAGGCATCAGACAATCAAGAACCAAAGGTTAACCCTGAAACGAATCTTGAACCACCTCAATTAACCGTTAAATTGGGCGGAGAATCGCTGAAGGCTAAGCGAGGCGTCTATAGTTGGAGTGAAGGTGGGGCTGGTATTGAAGCAAGTTCAGAAGACCCGATAAACATATTAAAAAGTAGCGATCCTCATCCAGTTAATCAAGAAACGGTAATTAAACTAGATTTTGAGAGTGAGCCCGATGACTATGAAGTTAAAATTTGGCATGATCCAGGGCTGATTGAGAGAGTGTTGGATTTTGATCTCTCATTACAGCAAGGTGAAGTTGTGTATGAGGTTCTGGCTCATTGGCCACAAGGGAAAGCGAGCTATGCATTTAAAGTTTTGGTTGAGTAATTTCCCTAAATAATTTAGACGAATATACAAAAAATTGTGTACCTTCCTATTCTTGCCCATACAAAAATTATTTTTAGACATAACATGAAATAGAAATCACTTAGGGAGGTGCCTTAGTATGAACAAAGGTTATGGTTACAATGACAGCTTTGTGCTAATTGTTGTATTGTTTATCCTTCTAATTATCGTTGGTGCATCTTTTTATTGCTAAGCTAGCATGACAACAACCCCATCTGAAGGGCTCGACATCGGGCTCTTCTTTTTTGTGGTGAACTGGACAAGTTGATGAGAATTTTTACTGTAACATTTTATTTAGAAAAACGTGTAAGTAAAGAAGAAGAAAAGAGGGGGCCTTATGCGACATAATCAGTTAGAAATATTATATGAGCGATATGCCAAGGCCCTCTACTTTTATTTGTTAAAAATGTGTGGTTCTGAACAACTTGCTGAGGACCTTACACAAGAAACATTTGTAAGAGCAACCATTCATTTGAATGAATACGAAGGCGAGGAGGCGCGTGCATGGCTGTTCAAAGTAGCACGTAATGCATACTTAGATGAATGGAGAAAACAGAAACGACGGAAGATAGTGCCCTTAGTATCATTTTTTACCGCAAAAGAAGAAATGATTAGTCCTTATGGAATTCCAGAAGAGTCAGTGATTTCTGATGAAACGAACCAACAAGTTCATGACTTGATAGGTTACCTTCCCGAACAGTATCGTACATTAATTTACTTAAGGGAATTTGAAGAGTTTACATATAAAGAAATCGTGGATACGTTGCAACTCTCTGAAGAACAAGTAAAAGTCTCACTTTATAGGGCGCGTAAGCGTTTAGCTAGTTTAGCGAAAAGGAAGGGGTGGACTTATGACGGATTGGAGTAAAGATTTTGAGAAACGGATCTTGAAAAAGTCAAAATTCACATTGGCTTTTCGGATTCTACGTATTTTGTTGTTGGTTTTTATGGTGTATGTCATTTATATGATATTAGTTCATTTGGTAGCAGATAAATTGAATATCAGTCACGAAAACGCCTATTATTCAAAATTAGCTATTGAATGGACACACCCTAATGTAAGAGGGGACCTTAATCTTCATTTGGATGGGGACGTATCAGCTTTTGGAACGAATCGTCTTAGATATAACTTACAAAAAAGAGTGGGTAGTGAAAATCTTGTTATTGGGGAAGCGCACGTTACAAAGAGACTGTTTAATGGATTCTCAAGTATTCAATTCACTCATCCAGGAAAAGAGACGTTGAATGATTTTTCTTTTTCTTTACCAGTAGACCCACGAACAGACCGTCAACTAACCGGTAATTCAGAACCAGACGTGTGGGAAACTTTAGATATGTTGCCTGAGGGTACAGTTGGAGAATTAGCATTTTCAACGACTGATTACATGGAAGCAAGCGAGTTAGTCAATGTGTTAAGTGAGTATGACATTCAAATTTTATGGATGCCGTTATATACTGGAGAGTTTAAAGAATATGAACCAATGAGTTGGGGCGGCAATGACAGAACGATTTCTGTTCATAACCTGATTGGACTTTCAGGTGGTATGAATCATGATGATGAATATAGGCCGTCGGTACAAATTAACGGCTTTCATGAAAGCACTGTTGAAGATAGTAAGAGGTTGATGCTCAAAAATATGGAAGGGCTTCTAGATAAGCGAAAAAGTTATTATGAGGATTTCCTAGGCCTTTATAAATTAGAAGAAAAATATCAATACCTTCAAGAAGAAGGATTCACCGTTTATGGAGCAGTTGTGACAGGGCCTGTGAAAGAGTTGTTGAAATTAGAAGAGAATGAAATCGTTCAAGGTGAACAACTTGGTGAGGTTGAGTTATGGAATTGGGATAGATAATGGTATATGAAATGCAATTTTCCCATTTTATGCTAAAATAGAAATCAAATCTAACGGAAGTAATTGAGGTGTTCATGTGAGAGTCATTACAGTTGATTTCGATGGCACGTTGTATCAGGGAAATTCGTTTAAAGTGATGTTTGATGTCGCAAAGAAGCAGTACGGTGCTAAGCAGTGGGCAGTTGTTGGTCTTGGAACTTTTAAGGCACTTGGTAAGTTGGTTACGAGTGGAAAAGATCCAGCAAAGCATATGTTTTTCCGTTCTTTCGTCAAATCATTTAAAGGAAAATCTAAAAAAGAGCTTGAGGAGTTTTTCCATGCATTAGCGTATGGTGACCTCGAGCGTGTCAATCGTCCATTGGTTGATAAGGTTAAACAGCATTTGCAAAATGGGGACAAGGTTGTCATCCTATCAGGTGCGTTAAATCCATTTTTAACTGCATTTAGAGAAGCTGTTGGCTTAGAGGAAGCGGATATTATAGGATCTGAGCTTTTCTACGATGAAAATGATATCGCCATTGGTAAAATGGGGGATATTGTAAATGGTGATAAAAAAGCAGAAAGAGTTCAAGAATGGCTTCAGAATCGTAACTTGACTGTTGATGATGTCACACTATGGGCGTATGCTGATAGTCAAAGTGACGGACCATTATTGGACATGGTCGATTATCCTGTGGTGGTTAATCCAGATGAGGATATGGAAAAACTCGCACAGCAAAAAGGTTGGCCATTGTTTGGAAGTTAATATGTAAGCATCTGTTCGCAATGGGCAGATGCTTTTTTTATGAACCTGTAAGAGCTGCTGACTGGTCCAATTTGTTATCTAAATCACGTACACGCTGTAGTTCATTCTTTCGGTCGATCTGGCGGTAATGATGAGCATCATCGGGTTGTTTGTCCAATTCATCAGCAAGGTGTACAACTTCCTGAAGCGGGCTGCGTTCAAACTCTCCAACGGGTAGTGCGGACTCCGTGTGAAAAAGAACTGCATGTGCAATCTCTTTGGCCGCATGCTTATCCTCACCTAGACGTACGAGAAGCTTGTGAGCACGCTCAGCACCTTTTATTGGGTGAATATCAAACGCTTTATATTGATCATAGTCCCACTCGCCATTGTTGTACCAGGTGTAGTGACCAATATCGTGTAAGAAGCCAGCTTTTGCTGCAAGGTCAGGGTTGACGTTGTGCTCTTTCGCAAGTTCGTAGGAGTAATGAGCCACAGAAATTGCGTGGGCCATACCAGAGCGACGAATGTACTTCTGAGAAATCGGATGAACATAAATGTCTTCTAATGTTACACGTCTCATGTCATGTCCTCCTTTTTAGGTTAAATTATCGATATATTAACACTTCTTCTGTGTAAAAAGCAAGTTTAATCTTATGTGTTTATTAACCGATTTTCACTTAGCGTAAACCTCACATTTACTTTAGAAAAAGGAAATATGAATGTTTTATTGAATTCTATTTAATGGGAATACGCAAAATTTAGAGGGGGATGACAAAATGGGGAACAAAATACATATCAAAGCTAAAAAAGCAGACGGCAGGGTTTATCGTCACTTTGAAACCGAATTACTAGATTCCGATCAACATGAAGTAAGGGTTATTCAAAGAATTGGTGATCCAATTTATGGTGAAGAGGAAACTTGGTACGCAAGAAATCATTTAATATTCTACTTTTGGTTAAATGAACCGTTCAATGCGTTTGAGACGTACACTGAAGATGGCGTGGCACAGGATATCTATATGAACATCGCATCACCAGCTGAATTTGACGGGAAGACGATTACATATACGGACTATGAACTTGATTTAATTTTAAGACCAGGTGAGGATATAGAACTCTTAGATGAAGATGAGTTTATAGAAGCAAAGGTGGACTTTAATTATAGTGATGAGCTTATTTCAGATTGTTATGAGGCAGTCGAACAAGGAAAGGCTGTGATTAAGAATTGGAAGTGGAACGGATGGAACACATAAGTGATTGCGTATTTTGTTACCCAGAGTTGGATCAGCGTCAATCAGTAATGATGGAAAATAAACATTGTTATTTTCTTCAGTTAGATTATTTTCAAGAAAAAGGAGTCGTACTTGAGGGAGCAGGCGTAATCGTACCAAAACGCCATCGCGAAACTGTTTTTGATTTAACAAAAGAAGAGTGGGGCTCAACATATTCATTGTTGCAAGATGTGAAAAATTACCTTGACCGGGACCACAATCCCGACGGTTATAATGTCGGTTGGAATTGCGGTGAGGTTGGCGGGCAGTCGATTTTCCATGCGCATATGCACGTGTTACCTCGTTATAAAGATGAGGGCATGGCTGGAAAAGGAATTCGATACTTTATAAAAGGGGCTGGAAATGAACGAGGGTAGGAAAATTGTATAAATGAGTGGATACTTTACTAGACAATTTTTTATAATACTAGACAAAATTATCATTTACTAGACAATCCTCGTCATTATAGATGGCTCAACGCCCTGATCACAACATCTTTTACTCATTCCTATATTAAAGGTCAGGCGTATATGTCGTAAATTATGATAGCGTTGAAACTTTTCACCAATACCATCGTCTTAATATTTAGATATATACATAAGATGTAACAAGACTTAATGACCATAGACGATAGTTGGCTTTTTAGAAAAAATGTCGAAAAACATAGACTTTTTGAAAACTTTTCAATTAAAATAAGGACAAATATCTGATGGTTGCGGTGGGGGTGGTCTAGTGAAGTTGATTGTGGTGGTGCTAGCAATGTTCATACTTTTAGGCTGTCAAGATCATGCTGAGGTGGACAAACCACAGGTTGAGGAGCCAGTTAAAGAAGAGGTAAACCAAACTGAATCTGAGAACGAATTTAATAGAGAACCTGAACAAGTCAGTGAAGAGACAATAGTTGGAGAAATAGAGAAAACGCCTGAAGAACCTGCAATGAATCCAGTTATAAGCCTGGAAGAAGCCAAGGTGATTACGAAAGAGAATCTAGCTAAATCAATTGAGTTGATGCAAGAACTCCAAGAAGAGCATCCAGATTGGTACGGATTAGATGAGCAATCTGAGGGCTATAAGAGCGGAGTCGAAGTAACGAAAAAACAGCTTGCTGATCAAATATCGGAATCCGAAATTGATCAATGGGCAGTGACGTATTTTGAAGAATTTTTTATGTATAACCATCTATATGAGGTACTCCACCCAGGTGGTATGAATACACGATTTGAGTTAAAAGAATTCACCGAAGAAAAATTTACCCTTAGCTATATCCAGCTAGGAGATGAGGCGTTTGCAGAGACGATTAAGTATGATGTGATATTCCTAAAAGAAAACGAAGAATGGAAGTTTGCGGGATATAGTTCTGAAAAAGTAAGAGAATCATTAGATTTAACGGAAAAAGACATCACAAATGCGTTTATAAATTACGAAACCTTAGAACGACTTGAAGGGGAATTGGTTGAGAAGATTATTTATAACGGTGAAACCTTTTTAATTATGGATTATGGTGACTACAAACGAGCCATAAATTCAAGTACGGGAGAAGAGAGCTCTTTTTTATTAGATGAACTAGACTACTAAAAACGTCCATAAGTGGGCTTTTTTACTTAGTAGAGTTGGGGTGATTTGTTGGGACAAGAGAAGACGATCGATTTAAAGTTTAATGGAAGAATCATAAGAGCTTTCTTCTTTTTATTCATAGGTTGGTTAGGGTTATCATACGTGTTAGTTTTTAACTGGTCGTTCATGCCGGGTGGTTATGATTTCGCCTCAAAGGAAGGACATGTCGTGACGGTTGTGCAATATGATTTGTTAGGACAAGAGGAAGGATATATAACTAAGGACTTTAATGAGGAGCCCAACCCCCATGCCGCTAACTACATTGAACCAAGCATAGATCGCTTAAAATTTAATTATTTTCTTCAGATGTTCATCATCGTCATGTCGATAATATTGTTATTTTATAACATTAAGGTAAAACGAGAGACAATCTGGAAATCTACTTTAAATAGTGGAATTGCTATTAATTTGTTGCCGATCATTAATATCATTAGTAACTTAGAACGAATTCAAAGTCTGATGTCATAATTAAGTACATAAATTGATTCACACACCTAGCTTTTAAAGCATGAAATAGTATGAGTAGTAAAATATGAAAGGGTTAGGTGTGGCAGAGAGATATGACAGGTTATGATAGACATGATGAACGAGTAATGACGGTTATGGGTGAAGGTACTGTTACAACTGAGCCAAACATGGCACAAGTGGTTCTTGGTGTAGTGACTAGAGATGAAAGTCTTCAAGTCGCTCAGCGTCAAAATGCTGATTTAATCAATCAGGTGATTCGCAGTTTGATGAACGAAGGGGTGGCAAGACAGGATATACAAACAGTCGACTATTCCATTCAACCTCAGTATGATTATGTTGATGGTGTCCAACAATTTCGTGGATACCAGGTGTCACATATATTAAGTGTGACGATTGATGAAATTGCGAATGTCGGCCAAGTGATTGATGCTGCAGTTGAAGCGGGCGTAAATCAAGTGATGGATATACAATTTTCCGTTAGTCATCCAGAAGTGTTTTACCAATTGAGTATTACGCGGGCTTTAGAAGATGCGGTGGCTAAAGCAGAGACATTAGCAGAGGCTATGAATACAGAAATTGACCTGGTGCCAGTAAAAATAATTGAACGATCAAGCGACCAACCGACAACTTATCAAACATACACTTTAACAGAAACGGCTGGAACACAAATCGAACCTGGACAGTTAGATATTACTGCTCGAGTAGAGGCAAAATTTCATTACTTAGGATAAAACTCACCAATGTTTAGAGTGACCCAATAATATGAGACAGGAAAAAACACCCCCTAAGTCGTATGTAATATTAATCGACAATTTAGGAGGTGTTTTTCTTTATGGGTAAAAATAGATTTTATCCAGAAGAAGTCAAACGAG
>NZ_JBQQCO010000022.1:0-53386 GCF_052246295.1 Piscibacillus sp. B03
AAAAGATGCAAAATGCCTGGAACGCATCACCTTGATACATTGTGAACATAAGGGTAAGCCGTATGCCTTAATAGGGCACGTACGGTTTGATAAGGGGGAAGCTACGAAAGTAGTTTCCCTACTTTATTAATATCTACCAATATCATTGAAGTTTCTCTGAATGCCTTGCATACCTGGCTCCCAATTAGCTGGTACACCTTATTCTAAGAGAGCTTGCATGATTAATCTTGTTTTTTACGTCTCATTTTTAAAAGAACAAAACCACCAACAAGTAATAATGGAATAAGTACTGGTGACAACCCTACAATTAGTACTAGAATATTCGATGCAATGGTTAGTAAAAAGTTAATTGTATCCATAAATAGCTTTTGTGCTTTAGCAAACGTGTTGAGATCATCTTTAGATTGAACATCAGGTACTTTCACATTGCGTTCTTCTATATTGATATGGACAGTCGAGTAAGAAACGTGGTTTTCAATGTAGTTCATCCGACCTTTGATTTTTTCAATTTCTTCTTGAACTTTAGAAAGGTCATCGGATATTTTAAGTAAGTCTTCCGTTTTTTCAGCACCTTCCATAAATTGCAGTAGTCGATCTTCTACAGCTTCTTTTGCTTTAAGCCTTGATTCTAAATCAACGTATTCTTCTGTGACATCTTGACTTTGTTGGTCACGGCTTACGATTTTAGTGTCTTCAGTTTCTAAACCTGTCATAAATGAATCAAAATGTTCCTGTGGCACTCGTACGACCATATAACCAGACCGGAGTTCATCTTCGCCACGGGTATGTTCAGATGATTCAACAATATAGCCGTTCATTTCGTTAAGCTGTTCTTTGACTCGTTCTGTCATATTATCAAAACTATTAACTCTTACATCTAAATGACCTGTGTAAATAACCATCTGCTGGGACTCACCTAGATTAGCATCATCATCTGTTGCGACTTCTTCATCTGCTGATTCTTCCGTTGATTGTTCGCGACTTTGACTGTTATTCGCTTGTGCAAATCCTTCTTTCTCTTCAGCCATCTCATAATCAGCTTGGTCTTCAGAACCTTCCGTGCCAGCGTCGTTACTACATGCGTATAACCCTATCAGTAAAAAAAGACTAAACAATACCACCCATTTTTTCATTAAAATTGCCCCCCTAGATCTATTTGATTATATAGTCGGTTCAAATGGTTTAAAGTTACAAATTGATTAAATAAAGCTTAGTCAGGGAATATATTGAGATATAAACGTATTCAAAAGGAGTAACAAGATGCACTTAAAAACGGTAATTAAAGGACTCATTATATTTGCATTCATTTTAATTTTATATGCTTTTCATCAAAGGTTATGGCATATATCTCCTGAGGATATTCGGACCTTTATATATATGGCAGGTTGGTTTGCGCCAGCGTTCTATTTATTATTGTTTATGCTAAGGCCATTAGTCTTATTTCCAGCATCCGTATTTTCCATTGTAGGAGGATTAGCTTTCGGAGCTTGGTGGGGGTCTCTTCTTGCCTTTACAGGTGCAACTGCCGGAGCTGTATTAGCCTTTTATGTTGCGCGTTTTGTAGGAGAGGATGCTTTTAAAAAATTAAAGAATGAAAAAGTTCTTGAATTGAAGCGAAATTTTGAGAAAAAGGGATTTTTCTACATTTTAATGTTGAGGTTTCTACCAATTGTTAATTTTGATTTAATCAGTTATGGTTGTGGTTTATCAAAAGTTAAGTTCAGACATTTTCTTAAAGCTACGATGATCGGAATTATTCCTGGTACCTTGATTTACAATTTCTTGGGTGCTAGTTTGGTAGTTGGAAATCGTTGGACAGTCACGTTTGTGATTATTGTTTATGTCATTTTAATCATCGCACCAATTATATGGAGAAAGAACATTATAAATAAAATTGAACAAATGGATGAGAAAATGATGGAGGGATCGTAGATGAAATTTTTACAACAAAAATTAAAACAAGTTGATGGTAAAAGCTATAAAGCTTACAAGAGTATTCAGGGTCAATATTATTTTTCAAACTTCAATTTACACATTGATTATGTACAAGGTGATCCGTTTGCTGCTCCTTCAAAAATTCGTCTGGTCATCCCAAAGAAGTATCAAACGATTGATTCCGAGTGGTTAGAAACAGAGCGACGTCAAACATATATAGAAGATCACATGGCTAGACGCGTTCAACGTGCAGTTTTCAAAGAGAATACACTAGTGAAAGGTAGCGGGAAAAGCGGAATGATGGCAATCGATGGACCGGATCAGGCTATTCTAAAACGTTCTGCTGTACAGTTGACTGATGAAGCTGTAACGATTTGTATGTCGGTAGGACTTCCAGCAAATGGTCGTAGAATTAATGGGAAAGAAGCGGACAAGTTGTTTTTTAAAGCACTTCCGTCGATTTTGCAGCATTCCATTTTTGACTTAAAACAAACTGAACTGACTAGTGCCTTGCATTTAGCCGATCAGCATGATGCCATTCGTCAGAAGATGAAAGAAGAGGGCTGGATTGCGTTTATCGCAAACGGATCTGTTTTACCAAGAAAAAGTGGTATTAGCACGAAACCTTTAGAAGGCGCAGTTCCATTTCAGAGCCCGAACGAAAATGAAGTTACGTTCAGTATCCCACATCGCGATGAACCTATTTCGGGGATGGCGATTCATAAGGGGATTACGTTAATTGTAGGTGGCGGATTCCATGGTAAAAGTACCTTATTAGAAGCACTTGAACTAGGAGTGTATGAACATATTGCAGGTGATGGACGTGAATATGTTCTGACAGATCCTCATTCGGTAAAAGTTCGCGCTGAGGATGGCCGGAGCATTAGTAAAGTAAATATCTCACCATTTATTAATAACCTACCGAACGGTTCTGAAACAAGTACATTTACAACAGAAAATGCGAGTGGTAGTACATCTCAAGCCGCAAATGTTATGGAGGCATTAGAAGCTGGTGCGTCTACGTTATTAATTGATGAAGATACGAGTGCGACAAATTTTATGATTCGTGATGAACGGATGCAGCAATTGGTGGCCAAGGATAAAGAACCAATTACGCCATTTGTTCAGAAAGTGAAACAATTGAGAGATGAATTAGACGTCTCAACCGTTTTAGTGATGGGTGGTTCCGGAGACTACTTCGATATTGCTGACAACGTCATCATGATGGATCGTTATGTGCCAGTGAATGCCACGGACCGTGCTAGACAAATCGCTGAGCAACATCCAGTCGAATGGCCGAACGCTTCAAGAAGTTTTGGAACATGGACAGACCGAACCGTCATTACTCAGTCTATTAAATCGAAGCTAGGCAAAAAAGCTAAAGTCCAAGCAAAAGGACGCCATACCGTTATGGTAGGACGCGATGCAATTGACCTATCATTAGTTGAACAAATTGTCGATGATTCCCAAACAAGAATGGTCGCAAATATGTTAAAATATATGGCGATGCACGCACCATTTAGAGAAAACTTGACCTTAACAGAGTGGCTTGATCATTTCGAAAAAGAGATTAAGGGAAAAGGCTTAAGTTTTACTCAAAAAGATCAAGAACAACATCCAGGCGATTTAGCAATGCCTCGCCGATTTGAGGTTGCCGCAGCAATTAATCGTTTGAGACAAATAAAAATAGATTAAAATTTATGAAGGTGCACGTGAAAAAGTTTTAATAAAGAAAGGAGGGTCGTGCATGAACATCGAAGAATTAAAAAAAGAACTAATCGAATATAGTCAGGAAATTGGCATTCAAAAAATTGGCTTCACGACGACAGATACATTCGATACGTTAAAGCAGCGTTTAATCGTTCAGCAGTCGTTGAAGTTCCAATCGGGTTTTGAAAAAGGTTCTATCGAGGAGCGCACGACCCCGACTCAGTTAATGCCTAAGGCGCAATCAATCATTTCCATTGCGCTTGCTTATCCATCACGTATGAAAGATGCACCGAAAAGCCGAAAAGGTGAGCGCAGAGGTATTTTTGCTAGAGCATCTTGGGGAAAAGACTACCATGATGTTTTAAGAGAGAAACTTAATTTACTAGGAGAATTTTTGCAAGAAAAGATGGATGGTGTCGCTTATAAAGCGATGGTAGACACTGGAGAACTGTCTGACCGAGCTGTAGCGGAACGTGCTGGTGTTGGATTCGTCGGTAAAAACTGTAATCTGATTACAGAAGAATACGGTTCTTGGGTTTATCTTGGTGAGCTGATTACGAACATTCCGTTTGAGCCAGACGAGCCTTTAGAAGAAGGATGCGGCGACTGTAACAAATGTGTTGATGCTTGTCCGACTGGTGCTATAGTTCAAGGTGGGCAGCTTAATGCCCAGCGTTGTGTCGCATATCAAACATTAACAAAAGGGTTTTTACCAGATGAGTTTCGTGAAAAACTAGGTAATCGTATATACGGCTGTGACACCTGCCAGATTGTCTGTCCGAAAAACAAAGGCGTTGATTATCACTTACACCCAGAAATGGAGCCAGATCCAGAATTGGCAAAGCCGAAGCTTATTCCATTATTGAAAATTTCTAATCGCGAGTTTAAAGAAAAGTTTGGATACATGTCAGGATCATGGCGTGGCAAAAAACCGATCCAACGTAACGCGATTGTCGCGTTGGCTCATTATAAAGAGGAAACCGCGATCGAAACGTTGGAAGAGCTCATGCATAAAGACCCACGTCCAGTAATTCGTGGAACTGCAGCTTGGGCAATTGGAAAAATTGGACGTCATGATGCTCGTGATATGATTGAAAAAGCGAAAGCCAAAGAACAGGATGAAGATGTGCTTTTTGAAATGGATAAAGGATTAGAATTCTTAACTGAAAGGGTGTAGGTGTAGTTATGAGGCCTTTAACATTATCAAATTTTGATTCTCCAGTAGGCAATATTATTATCGGTGGACACAACAATAAGGTCTATTTTGTCAAGATAGGAACCTTTGAAGCTCGTGATGAGTGGTTAGAAAAATGGAGAAAGAAGAACCAAGTTGATGAGCCAAAATATCAAGAAGACGCTTTTTCAAATGTAAAAGAAGAATTTCACCGATATTTTAAAGGTGACTTAAATAAGTTTACGTTTGAGTACGAATTATTAGGTACTGATTTCCAACAACAAGTATGGCATGCTCTAATAGGGATTCCATACGGAGAGCAGTGGACTTATAAAAATATTGCAGAATCAATTGGGAATGTTAAGGCGATCAGAGCAGTTGGAGGAGCAATTAACAAAAATCCAATATCAATTGCTGTTCCGTGTCACAGAGTGATTGGAAGTGATGGTTCGTTGACAGGGTATGCTAGTGGACTAGATCACAAGCGTTTTTTACTACATCTTGAAACAGATTCAAAACATTGGTTACACCAAACGAGTTAAGATATGCTATAATACATCTCGGTTAGAAACGAATTGAAGAGGTGTCAACATGGGAATACATGTCGTATTATATCAGCCAGAAATACCAGCTAATACCGGGAACATTGCAAGAACTGCTCTAGCAACAGATTCAACGTTGCATTTAATCCGTCCATTAGGATTTTCAACTGAGGATAAAATGTTACGCCGTGCAGGACTTGATTACTGGCATGATGTTAATATTATTTATCATGATTCATTAGAGGAATTATATGAAAAATATCCAGAAGCAAGTTTCTATTATATAGAAAACTTCGGGACCAAATATTATACGGATTACGATTATAGTAATCCTGAGGAAGATATTTTCTTCGTGTTTGGTCGTGAAACTGACGGGATTCCAAAGTCAAAACTTGAAGGAAAAGAAGACCGTTGTCTAAGAATTCATATGACGGATAAGGTTAGATCCTTAAACCTGTCGAACACAGCAGCTATTATCGTGTATGAAGCATTAAGACAACAAGGATTTCCTAATTTAGATTAATGGTTACTCAACTTATGAGTGACCTTTTTATTGGAATTCTTTCTGGATTGGCACAAGGAAGGGTCGCTTTGGCGAATCATCTGACGCTTTTTCACGTAATAATGTTAGTAGGTTTTAAATAGAAAAAGGAGCTTGGATTCGTCCAAGCTCCTTTATTAATAACATTTTTGTCTAAAATGTAGTCATGTCTAGCGCAAGACGCCCAACCACTGCGTGGTGAAACGGACGCTTGCGCTTTTCTTAATTACTTTTTAGGTTGTCCTGGTTTTGCATCGTAACCAGCTGTAAAGATCGAAATTAAGAATGTAATACAAACTCCTAAAATAACTGCTAGTTTCATGAAGATCCACCTCTATTCAACATCATTACTTGTTATTATAACCAAAAAATTATTCAATGTGAACTATTGTCATAATCTGTTCAAATAAAATTAAATCAAAGTCTCATATTGTGATGAATACATATTAGACAGGAGGTGTTCGCAATGATTGAGCACAACTTGTCGCTAGATCAGTATGTCGAATATATAAAAGAAGGTATCTTTCGCCCAAAGTCGGCTCATGAGTTATTATATGAAGCCGTTCAATATGCTATTAAAAATAATCAGGTACCAAAAGATGTGGATTCAAGACTAATCCAGAAAATAAATGCCTTATATTTATTACCCGCTAGTCAAGGTTATGATATTCAAAAGCGAATGCTAATTTTAGTCGGTCCACCTGGAAGTGGTAAGTCAAGTATCGTTCGTTTTATGAAAAAAGCGATAGAAAACTTTTCAAAAACAGAAGAAGGCGCCGTTTACAAAATCGGTGGCTGTCCAATGCAAGAGGACCCATTGTTAGCGCTGCCTGACGAAGAACGACAAAAGCTACCTGTTTATATATCTGGTAAGCTTTCTCCCTACAATTTATATCGTTTAAAACACGAATGGCAAGATTGGCGTGACATTCCTGTTGAACGATTTTTAATATCCGAAATAGACCGACAAGGCATAGGGACCTTCTTTCCAGCCGATTCATTCACACAGGATACATCAGATTTAATAGGTTCAATTGATTATGCTAATATTACCAAATATGGGTCACCGGCAGATCCACGTGCATATAGATATGATGGTGAGTTTCAAGCAGCTAATCGGGGGTTGTTAGAGCTTCAAGAAGTATTTAAAAGTGACCAGAAAATGTTGTATCCATTTTTATCATTGGCTGAAGAAAAGCAATATAAGATCTCTCGTCAGTCATTAATTTCAGCAGATGAGGTCGTCATCGGACATACAAATGAAGCCGAGCTACAACAAATGATAAAAAACGAGCAATCTCCATTATTAAATCGTATGGTATTTATTAAAGTCGGTTATACATTATCAATTAAACAAGAAGTCAGCATCTACAAGCAAAAATTACAGAAAAAAGATCTTAAACGTTTAGGATTTAGAGCTCTTGAAACATTGGCAGCTGCTTTAATTTTAACGAGAATGAACAAACCAAAAGACGGCTTTACTAGGTTAGAAATGTTGGAGGAGTTTAATAGTGAAGGCCAACAAAAAGAATCAATGTCAGGACTTGACCCAAGGTATGCATTTCAAGTTTTATCGGTTATTTGTGCAAAAAACTTGAAACATATTTATGCAAATGATTTACTAGATGAATTGAAGAGGGTTATGGAACACGATTATCGGATTGCACAAGAACATAAGAAGTTATATTTATATCACATTCAATTAGCAACTAAGTATTATGATTATGAATGGCTTAAACTCATTCGAACCATAATAGAGAAGACAGAGACTAATGAGTTAAATGATTTCATGCATTCTTACGAAGATGAGCAGCAATTGATACATAGAGCACTGGGAATCGATGATTTTAACCAGCTAGAATTACAGTCAACTATAAAGGATTTATCAATTAATATGACTCAGATTACTTTTAATGATTTACCAAATGAAGGTAAGTACTTTGTTATCGATTGGTATATAGCGAGTAAACAAGAACGACTTGAACAATGGGTTAGCCAGTCACTTGTACCAACAATTCAAACTTTTGGTTACACAGTCAATAATCATTTGAAAAAGCATTTATTAAGAGTATTAGAGAATCATATCGCAAGTTATTTTTAATTTTGTGCTTTAATCCGACAATTTTTGTTGTGTTTACCTTTTCTATTAGAAAATTTTCATATATACTAATTGTGATGATTATGATGTTTTTTAAGTTATTTTTTTCAAGTTGTTTACGAATACTTTAAAAAGGGTAACGGCTTGATAGAAATGATTTGAGAAACTGTTAATAAAACAAGTAGCAAATGTTACTTATTTCGAAAACTGATGGGGGTAGTAAACAGTGGCAATCAAAGGGTCTAATGACAATGTTTGGGATGCTTTTCATGGTCCGAATATGGGCTATGTAGAAGAGCAGTATGATCTATACTTAGATGACCCTGATGCAGTTGATGAAACACTGCGTCATATGTTTGACGAACATGGTGCACCTACTTGGGTGTCTAAAACAACTGGTGAATCATCAGCTAGTCAGTCAACGACATCAACAGCTGACTTGCAGAAATTAACATCTGCAATGAAGTTAGTCGATGCAATCCGCAGACATGGGCATTTAGAAGCGGATATCTTTCCAGTTGGAAAGCAGGATGAACGTTATTCACCTTTAGTTGATCCTAAAAAATACGGGCTTTCAGAAAGTGATTTAAAGCAGCTTGATGCGAAGCTTTTAACTTCTGAAGTACCAAACAATGTGCGAAATGCATGGGATTTAGTACAACATTTAAAAAAGAGATATTCAGGGACGATTTCATACGAATTCAATCATATTCCTGACGATGATGAACGCGAGTGGCTCTACAACAAAGTAGAAACTGGCGCTTTTGATGTTTCAGTAAATAATGAAGAGAAGAAACAAATTCTTAAGCGTTTAGGTGATGTGGAGGGCTTTGAACAATTCTTAGCCAAAACGTTCGTAGCACAGAAACGTTTCTCAATAGAAGGTTTAGATGTCATGGTGCCTATGTTAGATCGTATGGTTATGAACGCTCATAATGACGATGTTGACCATATTATGATGGGCATGGCTCACCGTGGTCGTTTAAACGTTTTAGCTCATGTACTGGGTAAACCTTATGAAATGATTTTCTCTGAGTTTGCTCATGCACCTGATAAAACATTAGTACCGTCTGAAGGTTCAACAGGCATTAACTACGGTTGGACAGGTGATGTAAAGTATCACTTTGGTGCTAATCGTGAGTATGTTGATGACAATGAGAGTAAAACTAGAATTACATTAGCACATAACCCTTCACACCTTGAATTCGTGAACCCAGTAGTTGGTGGGTATACACGCGCTGTTCAAGATAAGCGTGATGAGAGTGGTTATGCTAAAAATGATGTCAATAAAGCCTTCAATATCCAAATCCATGGGGATGCGGCTTTCATTGGTGAAGGTGTAGTTGCTGAGACATTAAACTTATCTCAGTTAAAAGGATACGAAACTGGTGGATCAATCCATATTATCGCAAATAACCTAGTTGGGTTTACAACTAACCATCAGGACGGTCGTTCAACTAAGTATGCAAGTGATTTAGCCAAGGGGTTTGAAATTCCAGTTATTCATGTGAATGCAGATGATCCGATTGCTTGCTTAACAGCAGTTGAATTATCTTATCAGTATCGTAAGAAATTTAACAAAGACGTGTTAATTGACTTAGTCGGTTATAGAAGATACGGACATAACGAAATGGATGAACCAAGAGGTACTCAACCTAAGTTATATAAAGATATTGATAACCATCCGACTGCTTATGAAGTCTATGCAAATCGTCTGGTTGAAGAAAACGTCTTAAGCGAGGAAGAATCTAAAACATTTAAAGAAGACGTTAAGAAGAAATTAAGAGAAATCTATGACAACATGAAAGAAAGTGAATTTAAGGATCCTTCTGTTCCTGATTTACCTAAGGAAGTTGTTAATGGATTAGATAAAATAGAAACAGCAGTAGAATTAGATGCTTTACAAAAACTAAACGAAGATATGCTTAAGCGTCCAGAAGGTTTCGAAGTTTTTAAGAAGCTTGAAAAAATCTTGAAGCGACGTGGTAAAGCATTCGATGATGGTGAGAAGATTGACTGGGCATTAGGTGAGGCGTTAGCATTTGCGTCCATTCTAAAAGATGGTACACCAATTCGTATGACAGGACAGGATTCTGAACGTGGTACGTTTGCTCACCGTCACGCTGTATTAAATGATGTTAATACACAGGAAAAATACAGCCCATTCCACGGGTTAGAAGATGTTAATTCATCATTTAGTATTTACAATAGCCCATTATCTGAAGCGGGTGTATTAGGATTTGAATATGGTTATAGTGTTCAATCTGATGATACATTAGTTGTTTGGGAAGCACAGTACGGTGACTTCGCAAACGCAGCTCAAGTCATTTTTGATCAGTTTATTGCGGCTGGTCGTGCGAAGTGGGGACAAATTGCAAGTATGGTGATGCTTCTTCCTCACGGTTATGAAGGCCAAGGGCCAGAGCACTCTAGTGCACGTCTTGAGCGTTTCTTACAACTATCTGCAGAAAATAACTGGACAGTTGCCAATGTAACAACTGCAGCACAATACTTCCACTTATTACGCCGTCAAGCAGCGATTGTTGGAACAGAAGCGGCTAGACCATTAGTACTTATGACACCTAAAAGTCTAATCCGTAACCAACGTGTAGCGGTTGAAGCTGACAAGTTAGCTGACGGTAAATTCCAAACTATCTTAGAACAAGATGGTACAGGTGAAAAAGAAGAAAGCGTTAAGCGACTTGTAATCGGTAGTGGTAAGATTATGGTTGATATTGAAGAAGAACTTGAGGATAAAGACCCGAATGATGAAATTCATATTGTTCGTTTAGAGCAAATTTATCCTTTCCCTGAAAAAGAGCTACAAAAAATATTGAAGAAATATAAAAATGTAGAAGAGATTGTTTGGGTGCAAGAAGAACCGAAGAACATGGGTAGTTGGGATTTCGTTAAGGAACGTATCCAGTCCATCAAGAAAGTTAAGCAGAAGCTTGAGTATGTAGGACGCCCTTATCGTTCTTCACCAGCAGTTGGTAGTCCGAACATTCATAAGTCAGAACAAAATCGTATTATCAATGAAGCATTAACGCTCGATTAAAGGAGGAAATTAAAAGTGAAGGAAATTGTTGTTCCTGAATTAGCCGAATCGATTACAGAAGGTACGGTCGCTGAGTGGCTTGTTTCAAAAGGTGACAAAGTGGAAAAAGGTGACCCAGTAGTAGAACTAGAAACAGATAAAGTTAACGTAGAAGTTAACTCAGATTTCTCTGGTGTCATTGCTGAAATTTTAGTAGAAGAAGGCGACGACGTTGAAGTTGGAGATGTGATCGCTAAAGTAGATGAAAGTGGCGAAGCAGCTGGATCTGATGATTCAGGTGACTCAAGTGACGCTGAACAAAAAGAAGAGAAAAAAGAAGAGCCTAAGAAAGAAGAAAAGTCTGAGGCTAAAGAAGAATCACCTCAAACTGACGAAGAAGGCGAAAGCGACAACAAAGCTGATCAACCTGTAGCATCACCTGCAACACGTAAACGTGCGCGTGAATTAGGAATCGACCTAAGCGAGATTAAGCCTAAAGATCCAGTAGGACGTATTTCTAAAGAAGATGTAGAAGCGGCTGCTAAAGCTAAATCAGACTCAGGCAAGAAGTCTTCTAAGAAAGAAGAAAAATCAGCTGAGAAAACTGAATTTGACAAACCGGTAGTTCGTGAAAAAATGTCACGCCGTCGTCAAACAATTGCTAAGCGTTTAGTAGAAGCACAGCATACAGCGGCAATGTTAACAACGTTCAATGAAGTTGATATGACAGAAATGATGAAAGTTCGTTCTGAACGTAAAGATTCATTCCAAGAAAAACATGGTGTTAAACTTGGTTTCATGTCATTCTTTACAAAAGCGGTTGTTGGCGCACTTAAAGAATTCCCATTAGTGAACGCTGAGATCCAAGGCGATGAAATCGTGAAGAAGCAGTTCTATGACATTGGTGTAGCTGTTTCAACAGAAGAAGGTCTAGTAGTGCCAGTCGTACGCGATGCAGATCGTCTAACGTTCGCTGGTATCGAAGAAGAAATCGGTAACCTAGCTAAGAAAGCACGCGAGGGTAAATTAGGCTTAAACGACCTTCAAGGCGGATCATTCACGATTACTAACGGTGGTATTTTCGGTTCATTACTTTCAACACCAATCCTAAACACTCCTCAAGTAGGTATCTTAGGAATGCATAAGATCGAAAAACGCCCTAAAGTAATGCCTGATGATTCAATCGAAGTTCGTCCGATGATGTACATCGCATTGTCTTATGACCACAGAATCATCGATGGCCGTGAAGCAGTGCAATTCCTAGATCGAGTGAAACAAATGATTGAAGATCCATATGACCTATTATTAGAAGGTTAATATGAAATCAAGCCCGTTCTTAATTGAGCGGGCTTTTTATGTGGAATAAGCATTGCTCCCTACTTCATAGTAATAAACTAAAAAGCTAGAAATAGGTGAGGGAATTTGAAAGACGACAAAAAGCCAATATTTTTTCATAACAGAACACCTGTTATCCCGCAAAAAGAAGAGAAATTTCAACAGCCTACCTCAATTCGAAAGCCATTAAGTGATGAAAAATTAAAATCATTAATTGACAAACATAAAAGCACTCGATACCGTTACATTAGAAAACTGAATCTTAAACAAACTTTACTAACACATTTAGCTTATAATCAAAATTTTGAGGAAAGTATGAAATATAACCTTTTTGAGTCAACACGAGAAGAACCAATCGATATTATGCTGATTGATACGTCATATTCAATGAAACGTCATTCCAAATCACTACTTGATAAAATAGAACAACTAAGCATTGATTTGGTTTTATATCATGATTGTGATATTTTTGAATATCAATCAAAAAAACAAGATTTTCCGCCCTTTAGTGGAGGAACATCTTTGTATCGACCGATTAAACGTCTCGAGCAAATCAATGAGCCTATGACCATTTATCATTTAACAGACGAAGAATGCTCTCCCCATGATCGAATGAAAACGGAGGAATTAGTTAGAAAAATGATAGTAAGTGGTAAAGGGTATTACCGGGTGGACATAAATTAGAGCTAATTCGGTTATGATATACATGACTGAAGTAGAGCCTTTATTACAAAATTAACAATTATTAAACTTTTATTTACCAGTATTTTTATAGGCTAGAAGTATTGTTAGAGTAAGAAAAAATTGCTACAATCTACAATTGTGATATGATTCTTAAGACTTAAAGGGAGGACAACATCTTGGGTATTATAATGGATATTATCTTTGCAATAGCTGCAGTAGCAATTGTGTTAGCGATTGCATGGTTTATGTCAAACGATAAAAAGAACATACCTTTTAAAGGAATCGCTTTCATGCTGATTGCTCAGCTATTAATTACTTGGTTCATGTTTAACACACCGATCGGTAAAATGATTATAACGTCCATATCAGCGGCGTTTAATAAATTAATCGAGTTCGGTAAAGTCGGAGTTGACTTTGTTTTAGGTGGACTAGCTATAGAAGATGAGGCAAGCGTATTCTTCTTTGACGTATTATTAATTATTGTATTTTTTGCAACAATCCTATCTGTATTAACTTATTTAAAGATTCTACCTTGGTTAATTAAAATTCTTGGTGGAGTTATTTCAAAAATTACTGGTTTACCAAAAATCGAATCATTCAACGCAGTAAACAGTATGTTTTTTGGACAATCTGAGGCGTTACTTGCGATTAAATCACAATTCCATCGCGTGACCGAGAATAGATTATACATTGTAAGCGCTTCTGCAATGGGGTCAGTATCAGCATCAATCGTTGGTGCTTACCTACAAATGTTACCTGAACAATACGTTTTAGTGGCAATTCCATTAAACATGTTCAGTGCGTTAATTCTAGCTTCAATCATTGCTCCAGTAAGTGTGCCAGATGAAGATGATGAAGTTGATATTAAAGACGTAACAGAATCCAGAAGTGTTTTTGAAGCAATGGCGAACGGTGCACTAGATGGTGGTAAAATTGCTTTAATCGTAGCAACAATGTTAATCGCTTTCTTAGCTTCATTAGAATTAGTCAACTATGTGTTAGGCGCATTAGCTGGCGGATTAACGTTACAAGAAGTTCTAGGTTGGATCCTATCACCAATAGCATTCTTAATGGGTGTTCCAGCTGCAGAAATTGCACAAGCTGGTGGAATTATGGGTCTTAAGGTAATTACCAACGAGTTCGTAGCGATGTTAGAACTACAAGCTGCAATGGACGGCATGTCTGAAAAAGCAGTTGGTGTTCTATCCGTATTCTTAACAAGCTTTGCTAACTTCTCTTCAATCGGTATTATCGCAGGTACGGTTGCAGGTATTAGTAATGAAAAAGGTAAAGTTGTTTCTCGTTTCGGAATGAAATTATTAATTGGTGCGACTTTAGCATCAATCCTATCTGCAACAATTGCAGGTCTATTCATCTAATAATCATCAAAGGTTTGGATCTTAATGGTCCAAGCCTTTTTTTGTTTAATACTCCATCTATTGTGTAATATGGATAATATAGACTAAGAAAGGGTGTTACAATGCAAACATTTGGATTGTTTATTAATGGGAAATGGCAAGAAACCAATGAAATGATGGAAGTAGTAGATAAAACAAATCAAGATGTCTATGCTAAAGTATCCAAAGCAAATGAAAACGATGTTACATCAGCAGTAGATGCAGCAGAATGTGCTTTTCGCTATGATTTAACAACACCTTATGAACGTTATGAAATTTTAATGAATGTGGCAAATTTACTCAAAGAACGAAAAGAGGAAATTGCTAAGAATATTACACATGAAGCAGGAAAGCCAATTAAACAAGCACGTTCGGAGGTTGATCGTTCTGTGGAGACAACTTTATTATCCGCAGAAGAAGCCAAAAGACTATCTGGTGAAGGGGTCCCTGTAGAAGCAGCACCAGGTAGCGAAAACCGTATGGCATTTACAATTCGCGTACCAGTAGGGGTGGTCGCAGCCATTAGTCCCTTTAACTTTCCGTTAAATTTAGTTATGCATAAAATCGGCCCAGCTCTTGCTGCGGGAAATACGGTAGTTCTAAAACCAGCTAGTGCAACTCCTACGACAGCCTTAATTCTTGCCAAACTTTTTGAAGAAGCAGGATTGCCTGCTGGTGTATTAAATGTTGTTACAGGTAAAGGTTCTGAAATTGGTAAATGGTTAACTAAAGACGAACGCATACAATTATTCACCTTTACCGGTAGTGCAGAAGTCGGTTTAAATATTAAGCAAAATACCGGCATGAAGAAGTTAGTTATGGAACTAGGCAATAACTCACCAGTCATTGTTGATCACGAGACGGATATAAAAGAAGCAGCACAGAATATTGCGGCTAAAAGCTATGCGTATGCTGGACAAGTATGTATTTCTGTACAACGAGTTTACGTTGATGAAAAAATAAGAGACGATTTTGAGAGCGAGTTATTATCAGCTATTAAAGAGTTGAATGTCGGAGATCCATTTGATGACCAAACAGACGTAGGACCAATGATTACAGTTGAAGAAGCAAAACGTGCTGAAGAATGGATACAGGAAGCGAAGGATAAAGGAGCCAAAATCTTAGTCGGTGGTACACGTAATGAAAACTTCCTAGAGCCAACAGTTGTTACGAATGTTACTCAGGAAATGAAAGTTGTTTGTGAAGAAGTATTCGCACCCATTATGTCATTAATCTCTTACAGTGATTTAGATGAATGCCTTAATGAAGTAAATCAGTCTGATTATGGCCTACAAGGCGGTATTTTTACAAACAACATCAATAAAGCTATGAAAGCTGCTCGTAAGATGGAGGTTGGCGGGATTATGATTAACGATGCTTCCCAATACAGAGTCGACCTTATGCCTTATGGAGGTATGAAGGATAGTGGTTGGGGCAAAGAAGGTCCTAAATATAGTATTAAGGAAATGACCGAAGAAAGATTAGTTGTTATGAATTTAAAATAGAAAGAACGCTAGCTGTGGTGCCAAAACATCACAGCTTATTTATTGTTAAATGGGGCTACATCAATGAGTTGCGGAAACACCCATAGAATTCAAAATAACATCCATAGCGATAGAATTCGGATCCAACCATAGTTTCACTCGGAAATTTAATTTTGTATTATTTAAAAAACTATTATACAATGGTTAGCATTAAGGCAAGGAGGATCTAAATGGGTATATTGAACTTCTAATCAAAAGTCTTCTTTTAATTAAAAATAAGGAGGCTTTTTCAATGAATTGGTTAAATGATTTTTATAGTAAACAATACAAATGGTCTACAGAGCATGATGTTCTTAACTCGGGTGATTTAAGGTATGATTTATTGGATAAAGTTTTAGCACAAAACCCTAACGGCGACAGTACCATTTTGGATCTGGGTAGTGGTCTTGGTCAGTTTGCCATAACAGTGGCAAAAGAAGGGTTCTACGTCACGGCCCTAGAGTTAACAGGCGAAGGGGTCGCTTTTACCAAAGAGATGGCTAAGAGGTATGGTGTTGAGGATAAAATAACGGTCATTCAAGGCGATTTTTATGAAGTCGAATTGGGTCAAACATTCGATTTTGTATGTTATTGGGATGGATTTGGCATTGGTACAGATGAAGAGCAGGAAAGATTACTAAAACGAATCTCGAAATGGCTAAAGGATGACGGCACAGTTTTTATCGACCTTTATACCCCATGGTATTGGGCGAAAGTTTCGGGGAAACAAATGAAAATCGGCGGAATTGAACGTCAATACGGATTTGAGGCAGAGGATTGCCGGATGACTGATACATGGTGGTTAAATGGTCAGCCAAAAGAAAAGATAACACAATATTTAAGATGTTATTCACCTGCAGATTTGAAATTACTGTTAAGACACACTGAATTAAAACTCATTAATGTTAGCCCAGGTGGAGCAATGGATTATGAAAAATGGGAATATCATAAAGAAGTCCCACTACATCAAGCAATGACTTTTCTAGCAACTATAAAAAAGAGCTCGTAACTAGTAACGGGTTCCGTTCAGAGGTACAAAACGTTAATAACGGTTAAAATTATAATACAATTGACAATCACATCAAAACAGGGGCTTAGAAAAATTCTAAGCCCTTTAACATGGATTTTTGTTCTTCAACAAACTCTCAACTTTATTTGAAGAAGTTACTCAGGTTTATAATATGGAGCAAAAGAATTAGCGATTTTTATTAGTTCTTCTACAGAATAAAGTTCTTGATCCTGTTCAGGAAGATAAACTATAATGTCGTAACTGAAACCTGAATCATTCCAAGTTAAAATTTGGGAACTACCATTATAGAAATATTTTGCTTCTGTGCCATTACTCAATTCTAATTGTTGTTCGTTCGCACCTGTTCTATTTCTAAGCTCTTGTTTTGGCTCTATATGAGTTATAACTATTTCTTCTCCCGATGTACCACGAAGTGAAACTTCTAGGTTGAAATCCAATGGTTTTAATTCATTTAATTTTTTCAGGTAACTCTTCAGTTCTTTGATCATAATGGAATAACTTCACTCGTTCTACTTCATATGGCATATGGGTTGGAAGCTTGAACTCATATGGAAAATCATCAATACCCTCTATGTTTTTGGCGTATGGGTGTTCCGAATTCTGATTACAAGCAGTCAAAAATAAAATAAATAGCAATAAGGTTAACGACATTATCATTTGTTTCATACGTATCCCTCCCAAACCTACCTTTATCTATTGTACACCTCTGAACAGAACCCGTTAAGCAATTAGTAAGCTCTTTTTAGATGCTTCTTTTACTTATAAAAATTAATCTAACTGATAATGCCAATGCACCGAACCCAAGACCTGTAATTAAGCCTACCCAATATCCATAAGGGCCGAGGTCTGTAAAATTAGCGACTATGTAACCAGTTGGCAGTCCTAAGATCCAGAATGATATGAGCGCAATAATTGAAGCAGCGTTTACGTCTTTGTATCCGCGTAAAGCACCTTGAATCGGTGTTCCAATTCCATCTGAAATTTGGAAAAAGATCGCGTAAATTAAGAAAGTTTTCATTAAATCAATTACCTTTGGATCGTTACTGTATAGCATGGCGACAGGTTCACGAAAGATGAAAATCAATCCGCCACTTACAATAGAGAATATAACTCCAGAACTAATCCCGATTTTAGAATACAATGTGGCCTCACTCAGTCGATTTGCACCAACTTCAAACCCGACAGCAATTGTCAGTGCCATCGCAATTGCTAGTGGCAACATATAAAATAACGTTGCAAAGTTAATTGCCGCTTGGTGGGCGGCAATCGTTTCAGTGTTATAGACACTCATCAATAACGTGATTGCGGCAAAAATACTTGTTTCAAAAAAGATAGTGATACCAATTGGTACTCCAATTTTTAACTGTTCTCCCCAAGCTCTAAATGATGGCTTTTCAATACTAGAAAAGACTTGATATGAACTAAAGGGAACTTTTTGATGAATGATATAAATAGCAATACATGCCGATATAAAATAAGTGACCGCTGACGCAATACCAGCACCTATCCCACCCAATGCAGGAACTCCAAATTTTCCAAAGATAAATAAATAGTTAAAGAAAACATTAATAGGTAAGGCTAATAATATAATGGTCATGGATGTTTTCGTCTGTCCTAGAGAATCAATAAAAGATCTAAGTAGATTAAATAGGAAAAGAGGCACCATCCCAAGCCCAAGACTCACTAAGTAGTATTTTGCGATATGACGAACCTCAGTTTCTAATGATAGTGCGTTTAAAATAGGCGTTAATACGAGTGCGCCTATTATAAAAATAGCTCCTGCTATTGCAATAGATAAATAGATCCCTTGTCTGATAACATGTGTAATCCGTTCTGATTGTTGTGCTCCTAATAGCTGAGAGACGATTGGGGGAATTGCCATTAGAATTCCCGTTACACCAGTGAGAATAGGAACCCATACAGACGAACCGATGGCGACACCCGCAAGGTCATTGGCACCTGCCTGACCCGCCATGATGGTGTCGAAGAAGTTCATTAAGTATAGACCAACTTGCGTCACCAAGATTGGAATTAATATTTTTATAAATAAAGATAATTTTTCTGAAATACTTCTAGTTTCATACATTATTCAATCGCGCTCCTATTCAAAACGAACGACATTTGCTAATATGACATTATACTTGATTTTACATGATAAGAATAGAAGGGAAGACATACATGAGTAAAAAGTCGATCGTCTTTACCGGTGGAGGAACTGCCGGCCATGTCGTTGTGAACTTGGCATTAATCCCTGAATTTCTACAAGAGGGGTATGATGTTCACTACATCGGTTCATATAAGGGAATTGAAAAAGATTTAATCAGTGATTTAGAGGGTGTTACATATCACGGAATCGCGACTGGTAAGTTAAGAAGATATTTATCTATTGAAAATATTAAAGATCCGTTCCGTGTGCTACAAGGCATTTTTCAAGCGAGGAAAATAATCAAGAAAGTGAACCCTTCTATCGTATTCTCGAAAGGTGGGTTTGTATCTGTTCCAGTTGTCATGGCGTCTAAAATGGTAGGCGTACCATCAATTATCCATGAATCAGATTACACACCTGGATTAGCGAATAAGATTGCCACGAAATTCAGTTCTTATATTTTAACTACTTTTCCTGAAACGGACCAACACTTACCAAGTGAGAAAGCGAAACATATGGGAGCGATTATTCGTGAAGAATTATTTGAAGGGGATGTAAGAAAAGCCTATGAGTTCACAGGACTAAACGATGACCGACCAGTCATATTAGTTATGGGAGGAAGCTCCGGAGCACAGAAAATCAATGAATCAGTTCGCAATGCATTACCAACTTTATTGAAAGAATTCCAAGTGGTTCATTTATGTGGAAAGGGAAAAATTGATCCTTCGATTGAACAGCCTGGATATGTTCAGTATGAGTATGTGACAGATGAGTTAAAAAATCTATTCGCTATTACTGATGTGATTATATCACGTGCTGGGTCAAACTCAATTTTTGAGTTTCTAGCACTCAGAATTCCAATGCTATTAATCCCACTATCTCGTCAGCAAAGTAGGGGCGATCAAATTTTAAATGCTGAGTCGTTTAAGAAGCAAGGTTATGCTGAAGTGATTGAAGAAGAAGAACTAACAAGAGAATACTTAGTTCAAAAAGTAAAAGAATTAAACGATCAACGTGATCGATTCCAAGATAAAATGAAGACTTATCAAGCACGAGAAGTGAAAAGTGATGTTGTTCAGCTCATTAAAGATACGATGAAGTAAGAAAGAGGCTGGGACAAAAGATATCTTATCCTTAGAGAAGACGAATATTAGGAGTCAAGTTACTCCTAATATTCGTCTTCAATTTTTAGCTGCGTCAAAATGCTTCGCTTTCCGCAGGCACGGCTTCAACTTCCCCAAACTCACTTTCGTTCGGAGTTTAAGGATGTTCGGCTAAATACGCAACATCCATGTTGCAACGCCGAACTGACTCACATCCTGTGGCCCCTCAGCTCGTGCTGTTCTGCGACGACCTGGACGGTCTAGTGTCGGCGTTGGCCATAGGACGTGGCCGTTTTTAGCCGACCAGGAGTCTGCGCATTTTGACTACGCTAATAAAACTCAATATTCGTTTTTTGTTAAGCTACTTTTCTTTTGTCCCAGCCTCTTTTATGGTTACTCAATAATTCCATAATTTCTAATTGATGTTTTAACGTTTACCGTTACATTAATGTTTGGGTACATGTCTCGCCATTCATCTTTCGTTAATTGCTGATTACGGTTTTCGGATATATACGTCTTACCAAATCCAAAGAAATCAGAGTTCGTTTCTTTAGATTTTTGAATTAATCTCTCAATATTTGTTTTTATTTCTTCACTAATATGTTCTTCTAATTTCTTTAAAGCTTCTTTATTCTGAAGATCGATTCTTTCAGTTAGTTCAACAATTCTTCCTTTGATATCGACATCTACCTTGAAATTAAGTGCTGCAGGGTTCGTGATTTCTACATCCGTTCGGTTATGAAGTTGATCCAATACAACAATTACCTGGTCAGAATTTGGTTCTTCATAATCTTCCATTAAGTTTTTAAACGGTTCAATAGGGAATTTAATATCAACCTGCCCTTGTCTAAATTTGTCGGAAACTAATCTTGCGTAAAAGATATCATCAATCGGTATATCTCCAACATATTTATCGTCTTGAAAAATAGCCAAGCCAGTAAGTTGAGCTTTATTATCGTGATTTTCTACAATAGGCACTAATGGATCGTAACCAACAGTAAAATATTTGCGAATAAATTCATGTAATGTATTGCTGGTTATACGCTCATCCCTAACAGCAGTCTCAATTAAATCCTGTATATAAGTTCCAATATTCGGAGCCTGTTCATAGTTAGAAGCAGTTAGTAAGTGTTCAGTTTGTTGGTTTGATATTGCAATATAAACCATATCTGATAAAGAGGCATCACGTTCAAGTGTATCAATGTAAGGAAAAATGCCTTCTTTTGAAAGCCGTGGTCCAAAAATTATAGACCTAAGTTGACCCGAAACTATTTTATACCCGGACTTTTTATTTGCGTTATTTCTAAGCTCTCTAAATGTTTCTCCTTCGCTGTGAATGATTTGAGACGCATCTGTTACATCAGGGTTAAATTGAAACAATACTGTTGTAGATTCTAAATAATCTCCTTCTTCTGATTTATCAAAACCATATACTGTCGCAATTCCCAATTCTTCAAGGATGTGCGTTTCTAAACAACCGGTTAGCAACACCAAAGATATACAGCAAACAATAATTAATTGATGGACTTTTTTCATGATTTTTTCTTCCCTTTCATTCGATGTCTTATAGCAAAAGGTAATAGTAGAAAAGGAAATCCAAATCCCAATATAAGACCGACTCTTCCTGTAAAATCTGTTAGCGTATTAACAAATTGTCGATCAGAAAAAATTGTAACGAACAGTAATGAAAATATAATTAATACAACTAGACAATGTTTCTGTTTTAAACCATGAACTCGTTTACAGGTGAATGTGACCATCCAACCTAGTAAAATCAAATTAGGTAAAATAACGAGCATCCACAGTGAAACAGCTAATATATCAAATCGTTCAAACATTGGAAATGATATAACCTTAAACATTGTTAGAAGAGGCCATACTTTTTCTTCCAATTGTCTTGGTGCAAAATAACCTATGGAAACCATTGTAATGGTTAAATACATTACAACTGTAAACACAATTGCTAATTGACTGTACCTTGATACCTTCTTTTTGTCGTTAATAAAAGGGTAAATCAGCCACAAAAGCTCAAATCCTAGAAATGTATATGATGAAATTAATACCCCATTTAATAAACCTTCCCATCCAACTGTGAAAAGGGGGAAAAAATTTCTTGTTTCAATAAAAGAAATAGGTGTAGATAATAATCCAACCATCCATATTGCTGATAAGAAAAATACAACACTGGCTCCTACAGCTACTCTTATTCCTCCGTATACGGCATACCATACTAGAGTTAATAGTAATAATCCTATAAACCAAGAGGACATTTTAGGGAAAATAAACACTTGAACGAATTCAATATAGTTCGTAATAACACTAAGGAACATTAATAAAAAGTAAATCACAAATATTGAACTAATGATTTTGCCTAATATGTTTCCCAGCATTTTGGTTAGTACACCTGGTAAATCCTCTGTTTTATAGGTATTTAGGATAAAAACTATACACGCTATTACAAGGTGCAAAATTAAACCAGTCAATATAATGGCTAACCAACTATCTTGTTTCGACTCCATAAATACGAGACGTGGATATCCAGCAATACCGACACCCACTTGCATGGTGTGAAGCACAATGAACAAATAAGCTGCTTTTATTTGATTGTCTTTTGGAATCGATAGACTCTTCATAAGTTAGCTCCATTTAAAAGTCTTCAATATCATATTTCTTTTTCTTTGGCGGTTCTTCAAAACGCTTTTTATCCTTAGGAATGTTCGTATATGCACGATAATTACTCTTCAAAAACGGAATACGGATAATTGAGTTATCAAAATCTTTAGGTCTCATCGGGTAAATTGGTGCAAAGTAAGGACGTTTTAAAGATTGTTGTCTTAATACATGAATTAAAATAAAAGAATAGCTATAAAAAATCCCAATGAACCCCCATAATCCTGCCATAATGATTAACGGAAAACGCATGATTCGTATAGCGGATCCCATTAAATAACTTGGGACAGTAAAAGATGCAAGCGCACTGAGAGCAACAATGATAATTAAAATATTGCTTGTAAAACCCGCTTGTACAACTGCTTGCCCAATTACAATTCCACCCACGATACCCATTGTCTGACCGACTTTTGTTGGTAGTCGAGCCCCAGCCTCACGAATGAGTTCTATTAGGAATTCTAATATTAAGGCTTCCAATAGTGGAGGGAATGGCACCCTAGAACGCGAGTGTCCTAACGACACCATGAGAGCAGTTGGAATAATTTCATAGTGAAACGTTAATGCTGCAACATAAAATGGAGTTAAGGTTACTGATAAAAACATAGCGATTAAACGCATAATCCGTATAAATGACCCCATATTCCAACGCGTATATAAGTCCTCTGTTGATTCAAAAAAACTAAAGAAATTGGTTGGTGCAATTACACCACTAGAGCTTTTATCGACTAGTACACCAAGTTTTCCTTCTTTAATTTCATAACAAAATCGATCAGGTAATTCTGTCACATAGAATTGAGGGAATATTGAGTATGAATTATCTTCAATATATTGCGTCAAAACAGAACTTTCTAGAACATCGTCTGTTTGAAGCTTATTAAGCCTTCTTCTCATTTCGTCAATGTTTTCTTCATCGGCAATATCTTTTAAATAAATTAAACGAACCTCACTAGGGATTTCATTTCCTATCACGAACTTTTCAGTAACTAAGCTTGGATTATCTAACCGCCAATGAACAATGTTTAAATTGGTTTGCATGGACTCAGTAAATGATATTTGAGGTCCAAATATTAAGGACTCTGTTTCAGCCCGTTCTGGATTTCTTTCTTTTAATTGAGGGACCCCATAGGTAACACATTGATCCTGTCCTTCTATGTAAATTGCGACAGAACCACCTAATAGGTCCCCACCAATATCTTTAACAGCTGTTCTCAATTCTCCATCTGATATTGGAATTCTATTTTTAAGCATAATAGGGTCCCATTGTTCATTCGACTGTTGAATTAATTCAATAATATGTCTATATATTTGTTCTTTTTCAACCATATAGTTGATGAACATGACTAATATTCTTTGATCTTCATGTTCAAACTTTTTGGTAGAGAAATCAGGTGATGAATTAAAAAAGCCATCCTTTAAATCTTTCTCTAGCTTTTCAAGTTCACATGGAAAATAACTATTTTTGGATGTCTTATTTCTGCTTCTCCGTCTCATGACAATCTCCTCAATTTTATTTATGAATAGTATGTGATTGTTAATGGAAAATATGTAAATACTAACAGGGATACAAATTATGAATAGCAGTAGGTGAGAACACGTGGGATTACAATTAGTGGAAGTATATGTGCCTAAGAGTAACTATCACTTTGTCGTTGAAAGACTTCGAAGTTATTCAAGAGAAGGTACGTGGAAAGAAGAAGAAACTCATAATGAACGAATATTAATTAGAATGATTGTATCTAGCGATTATGTGGAAGAGGTTTTAAACTATTTAGAAACCGTGTCCAGGTCATCAAAAGGGTTTGAAACCATTTTATTTCCCGTTCATACGTATTTCTCACATGAAACAATTCAAGAAGAGGATCAGAATGTAGAAGAAGAACCTGATGAAGAAGACAGTGAACAGGAGAAAAGACGTTTTCTAAGAGCTAGCCGACAAGAATTAATGCATACAATTGAAGACAAGAGCTCACTCACTCTGAATTATTCATTGTTAGTCGTGTTTTCGGCAATTGTTGCGACAGCGGGTTTCATGAAAGATGATACCGCTGTTGTCATAGGGGCAATGGCTATTGCACCATTAATTGGCCCAGCAATTTCTATGGGGTTTGCGACAGTATTAGGTGATGTACCACATTTGGGTAAGGCCGCTCTAACCTTATTTGCGGGTATTTTTGCAATTGTAGCAATCTCAGCCTTATTTGGTTATTTTTTTATAGAAGGGACATCCTCATCTCAGTACACAAATCGTACATCCGTTACGCTTGCAGATTTTTTCTTAGCATTGGCTGCAGGTGCTGCAGGTGCTATGTCTATTTTGAACCGATTATCTAGCAACTTGGTCGGTGTTATGGTGGCTGTCGCCTTACTCCCTCCAGTAATCACATTCGGTATGTCAATTGGGCAAGCATTATGGGATGATACTTACGGTTCATTTTTATTAATTATGACAAATATTACATGCATAGTTTTGAGTGCAGTGATCATATTCTTTTTAAGTGGGGTTAGACCAGTTAGGTGGAAAGATGAATCGATGATTAGTGTGTCACGTTTAGTATCAATATTTTTTATTTCAATCATTGCAGCAATTATTTTAGTTATTATTTTAATAGGCTTTTGATACTATTTTGAATATTTTTTAAAATAGTGTTGCTTTTTTGAAATGTAGCGTATATAATCTAAAAAGTAATTAGAAAAATCAGGTAAAGGAGGTCACGAAGATGATTAAAGTTCATATCAACGTTCAACCAGTAGGTGTATTAACAGTTCAATATTCGAAAATCGTGACCAAACCTATAGATACCTGTAGTAGCTCTATATAGGCATATATCGTTGTCTTTAATTTTATTGTTAACAAAACAGGTATGGTAGCGTCGCGATTGATCTATTTTAGATTTAAGATCGCGGCGCTTTTTGTTGTTTTTAAAGCACATTTGGCCACGGTCAGGTGTGCTTTATTTATATACCAAAATTTACAAGGGAGTTGAAAAACATGTTTAAGATTTCATTTGAATTTCATCGCAATGGAACTCGTAAACGAATCAACATCGAATTTCATTTATTCAGTAAAATGCATAGGCTAGACGACGGTTAGCCAAACACAACTAATAGAGATAAGGGGGAATAGAAATGATTAGTGTGTTTAGAAAATTATCTTGGTATTTTAAAGAACAATGGATTAGATATACGTTGGCCATTTCAGCTTTAATTATTGTTAACGTATTAGTGGTCATCCCACCAACTATTCTAGGGGAAATAATTGACTCTATACAGAGAAACCAATTAACAACAGAACGCTTCACACAACTTGTGACATTGTTTGTTGCTCTAATTGTAATTGGGTATTTAATTTCCTTCTTTTGGGATTATACACTATTTGGAAGAGCAATTCTGTTAGAGAAAAAGATGCGCTCAATTTTAATGGGGCATTTCATGAAAATGTCACCATCGTTTTTCGGTAAATATCGTACGGGTGATTTGATGGCCCGTGCTACAAATGACTTAAAAGCCATTATGATGACGGCAGGCTTCGGTATATTGACATTAGTCGATTCAACTGTATTTATGGCGTTTATTATCGCGATTATGCTGTTTACGATTGATGTTAAATTAACGTTAGCTGCGTTAATCCCATTACCAATTATGGCATTCGTCATGCAGAAATATGGAAAAGCGATTCATGAACGCTTTATGAAAGCACAAGCATCATTTAGTGAGTTAAACAATGACACTCTTGAATCGATACAAGGTGTTCGAGTGATTCGAGCATTTGTTCAGGAGAAGCAAGATGAAAAACGCTTTAATAATAAAACTGAAGAAGTTTTTCAAAAGAATATTGCTGTTGCTAAACTAGATGCTTTATTCGAACCGACGATTAAAGTGTTAGTAGGCTTGGCATATACGATTGGGTTAGGGTATGGTTCTTATTTAGTCATCACTGGAGACATCACCATTGGTAAACTCGTTACATTTAATGTTTACTTAGGGATGCTTATTTGGCCGATGTTTGCAGTTGGTGAATTGATCAATGTCATGCAACGTGGTAATGCATCACTTGACCGTATTGATCAGATTCTATCTCATCGACCTGATGTATCGGACCCGGAGAACCCTAAGTCCATTTCTCGTCCTGAGACGATAACGTTTAATCAATTATCGTTTAAATATCCTGACGTTGATCGTTTTGACTTAAAAGACATTAACTTAGAAGTGACTCGTGGCGAAACCATTGGAATTGTTGGAATGACTGGTTCTGGGAAAACAACATTATTTAGACAGCTGCTTAGAGAATATCCACCTGCAGAGGTTGGTGAACTATTAATTAACGATACAAAAATTCAAGATTTAACTTTAGACCAAACACGTGATTGGGTCGGTCATGTGCCGCAAGATCATATTTTATTTTCAAAAACAGTAAGAGACAATATCTTATTTGGCAACGTAGAAGCATCAGATGAATTAGTATATGAAATTCTTGAAACGGCATCACTACGTGAAGACATAGACAATTTACCAGAAGGGCTTGATACGTTAGTCGGTGAAAGTGGTGTCACGTTATCAGGAGGTCAAAAGCAACGTGTCTCACTAGCTAGAGCGCTCATTAAAGACCCAGAAATTTTAATCTTAGATGATTCATTATCAGCCGTAGATGGTAAGACAGAATCTAAAATTATTGAACACCTGAAAAAAGTACGTTCAAATAAAACAACATTTATTGCGGCACACAGATTATCAGCTGTTCAACATGCTGATCAAATTATTGTGCTAGAAGATGGTGAAATGGTTGAACACGGAACACATAATGAACTAATGAAGCGACAAGGTTGGTATTACAATCAATTTGTCATTCAACAAATGGAAGGGGGGAACTAATATGAATCAACCCACAACTGAAAAGCGATTATTCCAATATGCTTGGTTTTTTAAGAAAAGCATTTTGATCGGCCTGATTTGTTTAATCATTTCAGTAGCGCTAGAATTATCTGGGCCATTTATCGCCAAACATCTTATTGACCAACACATTGTCGGAGTTGCTAATCACTATGTCATTAGTGAAAATGGTGATGGAGTAGAATTTGAAGGTATGGTTTACAAACGCATTGACCGTACAGAAAATGTATCCGGAGAACAGGTTACGTTATTTCAAGATGGATTGAACTTTTACCTATTTGATGAAAAAGTCCCCCTAAATAGCGCGCTTGAAGAAACTGGCGCTGAGGGGTTCACATTATCTTACCAGGGTGAAACGATTCAAACGAGTGGACGTGAATTATCAACTTCTGAAATTTATGCTTTCTTTAAAGGTGAAATTAGTTCAATTATGTGGTTATTAGCGTTATATATTGGATTAATTTTAGTTGCGTCCTACTTTTTATATTACAAAACTTATTTGCTTCAGTTTGCATCGAATCGAATTATCCAAAAAATGCGTCGCGATGTTTTTGAACACATTCAAAGACTTCCAATTAAATATTTTGTCGATCAACCAGCTGGTAAAATTGTTGCAAGAGTCACAAATGATACGGAAGCCATTCGAGAATTATATGTTAAAGTGCTTGAAGTATTTGCTTCAGGGATCATATACATTATTGGTATTTTCATTGCATTGTTTATTTTGGATGCAAGATTAGCAACGATTTGTTTAGTTCTAGTTCCAATTATGTTCATCTGGATGAAAGCATATAAAGCAATTGGTGGTCGTTACAATAAAATTATCCGCGAAACAAATAGTCAAATTAATGCCAACATTAATGAATCTATTCAAGGAATGTCAATCATACAAGCGTACAAACAAACAGACCGAATGGCAGATGAATTTGAAGAACTCAATGAAAAGCATAGAGTCTTTCAAACTAAAATGAACACCTTCACAGCATGGACGTCATTTAATCTAGTTGATGTTTTACGTAATGTTGCATTTGTCGTTTTTATCTTATATTTTGGTGGTGCAGCATTAAATGGAACAACACTAGCATCAGCGGGATTGTTATATGCTTTAGTTGATCTATTAACAAGACTATTTGAGCCTGTGAACCAGATTGTTAGCCAGTTAGCGCAATTAGAACAGGCCCGTGTATCAGGTAGTCGAGTGTTTGAATTAATGGATGAAACAGGGGAAGAGGTAAATCATAGCCCAATAAAACGCTACGAGGGTCTAGTGGCATTTGACAAAGTGTCATTTGCGTATGAGAAAGATGACTATGTTTTAAAAGATATTAATTTTGAAATTAAACCTGGTGAGACAGCGGCATTTGTTGGGCATACAGGGTCTGGTAAAAGTACGATTATGAATCTTTTATTCAGATTTTACGACCCATCTCACGGGAAAATTCTGATTGATGGTCAAGATACATCTGAGTTATCCAAACAACAAGTCAGAAGTCATATCGGAATCGTTTTACAAGATCCATTTATTTTCACAGGAACCATTATTTCGAATATCACAATGAATGACCCAGCAATTTCTAAAGACCAAGCCATTGCTGCATTAAAGGCTGTTGGAGCTGACAAGTTTATTGAACAGCTACCAAATCAATACGATGAACCCGTAAAAGAAAAAGGAAATGAATTCTCTACGGGGCAAAGGCAATTACTATCTTTTGCGCGTGCTCTTGCGTTTAATCCAGCCATTTTAATATTGGATGAAGCTACTGCCAATATTGATACAGAAACTGAAGGATTGATTCAAGAAGCATTACAAGTACTCAAAGAAGGTAGAACGACATTAGTAATCGCTCACCGATTATCTACTATTCAACAAGCAGATCAAATTTTCGTCTTAAAACATGGTAAAATGATTGAAAGAGGAACCCACGAAAGCCTCTTGAAAGAACACGGAGAATATTTTAATATGTATGAAATGCAACTAGGACGAAAACGAGTGAATGTCTCTTAAGTAGGTGATCTAGGTGACGGATGATAAGCATCGTGACATAATAGACGAGGATCTTTACGAAGATATAGATGAAGAAGAAATGTATGAAATTCTTCAAGAGAAGAAAAGAGAATTACGTGAACGTCAAAATTATGAAGAGCAAAAGCCAAAACGCCCATTTCCTAAATGGGTATTTTGGCTTATTGCTATTTTTATGGTTATCAATATTAGCGCCGCAATTCCTAACTTCTTTTCATTGGCAGCCATTGATTTTCTAAAAACTTCAGCTCAATTATTAGTCAATGATGATGTACAAGAATATCGTGAATCGATTGCCTTGATTGATAATGGTGATAGCAAAGGAACAGGATTTACTTACACAGCTGATGGATACATATTAACAAATTATCATGTCATTGATCGACCAGGTCAAATTATTGTCTATCTTCCTGATGATGGACCTTATTCGGCAACCATCGAAAAAACATTTCCCGATATAGACTTAGCGATTTTAAAAATTGACGGCAATAATTTACCACATTTAAAACTAGCCAATGAAGCTGTTTTTGAAAGAGGCGAACATTTTTACTTTATTGGAAACCCATTAAGTTTTAGCGGTATTGCGAATGAAGGAGAAATTATTGGGTGGTCTGACGCTTCATTGGATACTGAAGTCATGATGTTACAAGCACCAGTATATCGTGGGAATAGCGGTAGCCCTGTCATTAATCATTCAGGTGAAGTGATTGGAGTCATTTACGCCACAAGACAAAGTGATGAGCATGGTAAGATTGGTTTAGCTATACCGATTGAAGCCTTTCATCAGTTAAATAAATAACGAAGGACACCCATAAATGAGGCGTCTAAATCGAATCTTATATAACGTTGGGGGTGATGAGGGGTGTTGAAACGTCAAGAAAAAGAGGACGTATCCCTCGAGGAGCACGTTTTGGCCGTACAGTTAGGGGATGAGCAAGCCCGTCATCATCTATTAACTGATTATAAACCTTTCATTGCGAAATGTGTGTCAAAGGTTTGTAAAAGGTATATAGATCCTGAAAAAGATGATGAGTTTAGCATTGGTTTGATGGCTTTCAATGAAGCAATTGATGCATATTCACAAGAGAAGGGAAGCTCTTTTTTGTCCTTTGCGAACCTTGTGATTACGAGAAAGGTCATTGATTACATACGTTCAGAGAAACATGATTGGTTAACCATTTCGTTGGACCAAGAGCATGAGGAAGAAGATGGCCATTCTAAAGACCGCCAAATTGCAGTTGCATCAAAAAAAGCGTATCAAGAAGAAGAGCTAGCCTGGTATCGTCAATTGGAGATTGCTGAATACAATCAAAAGCTAAAGGAATTTAAGCTTTCTTTTTCAGAGTTAGCACAAGTTTCTCCTAAACACCAAGATGCTAAAGAAACGTCACAACATATTGCAAGAGTTATTCACGAGGATGAAGAAGTAAGAGATTATATCTTAAAGAAAAAGAGATTACCAATAAAGAAGATTTTACCAATGGTAGAAGTCAGTAAGAAAACGTTAGAACGAAATCGTAAATATATATTAGCGATTTTTGTATTAATAAATGAAGACTTCACTTACTTAAAAGATTATATAAAGGGGGTGTAAGGATGAAAAAAGGTCTAATCGTAGAACAAAAAAGACGAAGTACTTTATTCATGACGTCTGATGGATCATTTTATCAATCTAGGAAAATAAGTGGCTCTGTTGGAGAAGAAACGACATTCGAACCGCTTGAAAATACTGGAATTCTTAGTCGGGTTATGCAATGGTTTCAATCATTAACCTTTGCGAAACCAGCTTTTGCAGCAATCATAGCATTTTTATTAATTATTCCGTTTTATTCATGGTTAGGTGAAGAAGATGTTCATGCTTATATGAACATCGATATAAACCCAAGTGTAGAATTATCGTTGAATGACCATTATGAAGTAATAGATATTATGGGCTTAAATGAAGATGGTGATGTCTTGATTAATCAGTTGAATGATTGGAAAGGCGAACCTGTTAATCAAGTGTCATCAAATATAATTGCAGTGAGTGATCAACTTGGTTATTTAGAGGAAGAACATCAAGTATTACTCGGGATAAGTTTCGTAAGTGATTATGTAAATAACGATATTTTGCAGGAAGTTACTCATGAAATGGAGGCTTCCTTTCAAACAATTGATGTTGCTTCATTTGAAGTGCCAATAGAAACAAGAGAACAGGCTCATAACGCAAAAACATCAATGAATTTAGTCTATGCCTCAAACCTTATGGACTCATATGAAGAAGAGGAACTAACTGAAACAGCAGGAAATGAAAAAAACAAAAATGAAGATAGCTCTGAGGAATCCTCTCACAATAAAAAGAATATTAAAGTTATTGAAAAATTTGTAGAAAAATCTAAATCAGATCAAATTCCACCTGGGTTAAAGAAGAAGGTAGAAGATTTACAAAAAAGACAAAGACCTATAGAAAATGCATCTGAGAAGAAGAGCGAGAATAAAGATAAGAGTAAAGACCCAGCAAGCAATGAAGGAAAAGACCAGCGTAATAATCAAAGTAAAGAAAAGAGTAATGGTAAAGGTAAAGAAAAAGACTCTAATCATCCTTCACAAAAAGATAATCCTGGAAAAGGGAAACAAGGTAAAAACGAAAATCGAGGTAACTCAAAAAATAAAGATAGTGACTGGACTCCTCCTGGTCACGAAAAAAGGGACAAACCTAACAGTGGAAAAAATAAAGATGAAAAGCAGAAAAGTCAATCTAATAAGCCGCCTGGCCTAGATAAGAAAGATGAAAACCACCCGAGTCAAAACAAGGGTAATGGAGACCGTGGGCAAGGTAAGCCAAATTAAAATCTAACTCCCGAATAAGTCGTTGGACTTTTTCGGGAGTTTTTAGTTATGAAAGAGTGCCGTATTATAGTTGAATTTGATTTTTGATATTGGTCTTCTTATTGGACAACCTGTATCATAAGATATAGTAATATTTTTTATAAAAGAGGTCATAACATGAGCGAGTTTTTGAAGAAGCATAAAAATGTCATAATTGTAATGGCTGTTCTCGTTATAATATTGGCTTTTATTTTATATAGATTATTTATAAACTCAGCAATTGATTATATAGAAGTCGAAGGTAACACAATCCAAACAATCTTAGGTCAGACTGTAGACTATACTGAAGATGAACGTGAGTTATCGAAGCGTCTTTCGAACAATACATATGAACAGGAAATTATTTTATCGGGAAACGTCAATCTTGGTGAGTTTAGTCAAACATCTGTCTTGGCTCGTGCTCTCCTCGCTAATTCAAGGGTGGTTGTAAATTCTCAGCATGATTCGAAAAAGGGTGAAATGTCAGCGGATATCAATTTCCAACTACAAAGAACCAATCTTATGAAAGCTAAGGTCTATCAAGATCCACTTTATACAGCAGTCAAACTACCTTTGGATCCTAAGCCTGTTGGAATCAAAAACGACAGATTGGGAGAATGGATGTCTTCACATTATGACCAAGAAGTTATCAGTGAAGTACCTAGACAAATCAATGGTGCTATGGATTTGAATGTGTTTGACTATGTTAAATTATTTCAAATCTTACAAGAAATAGATACAAAAAAAGAGTCAGGTGTTTCTTATAAAGATAATGTTTATCAAAAAGTAACGATGAACATCTCTCCTGAACAGACTGAAATTCTTAAGGCGTATCTTACTGATCAACTGGAGCAAGTGGAAAGTCAAGTAAATGAAAGATTAAGGAGTTACATCAATCAAATTCGCTTTCCGGAGGGAATTACTTATGATGCCTATTATAATAAAGAGTTTGTAAGATATAGAGAATTTCGAGGCAAGTACGAATATGAAGGTAAAGAATACGATTTTGCAGTTGACGTTGATAGTAAAATAAATGGTGAACAATATCAAGTAAACTTAGATGCGCACCTAGAAAATGACAAAAAACCTATTCAAGTCGTCTACCAATCACTTGGTCTTCCAGAGACTGAACGCTATAAAGTTAATAGACAGATAACGATACATCATAATCAACAATCAACAATTGATTGGGTAACAGAGTATCGCCAAGGGTCTAAAGATATCACGTTTAATTTAAATCTGCCTATGTATTTTCCTAGAGTAGAAGGAAATCTAAACATAAAAACGAATATTAACAAAGGTGAAGGCTATAAGTCTTATCGTGGTAATTTAACATTAGGTCGTGTTAAAACTTCAGTTGATGTTACTCGTGATATTAAATTTACTGATGATCCACAAATCGAAAAAATTAATGCTCAAGATGTTAGGTTTTTAGATCAACTCACAAGAGATGAATACGAGCAATGGTTTAATCGCTTTCAATTAAACTTTAAAGATTATATTAATCAGATTATAAGAAAATTTAATCCTTTTTAGCTAGAGGAGAAAAAAGAATATCAAATCTAATAAAATCGTTTTGACGTAAAATTTATCATGAGAGAGAAAAAAGGGGGCAGAGCGATGATTTATCATCTTTGGAAGTATGAGTGGAAACGTATGTTAAAACAGCCTGCTCTCTTTTTATTTACAATCCTGTTTCCAATCATATTTGTTGGATTATTAGCCGTATTTTTGTACAGTGTTTCTAGTGACGAACTGGAAACAGTAAATATATTAGTTTTGGATGATGATCAAACATTTGAAACAAAAGCTCTAATTAATCAATTACAAGACGATGATACGATTGAAGGCGATGTCAAACTGAGTGAAGGGCAATATGACTTGTCTTACTATATAGAAAAACCGGGATCATATGCCGCGATTGTCCAAATTCCAGAAGGCTTTACTGAGCAATTAAGAAGTGGAGTAAATGAAACGATTAATGTTTATTTAAACGAAAAATTGCCGTTAGCTTCGAATTTATCATATTTGCTACTTGAAAGTGGCCAGGCTTACATTTCCTCTGCTCAGACAGGAGTTAATACAGTAAATCACTTTCACACGCGAAACATAGATGACTCAAGTGAACGACAGCAATTCCTACAACAATCAATTATTCATTTTACAACATATTCACTAGGAAGGAATTCTTTCTTTGAACAAGTTGAAACAACTGAGCAAATCTTAAGTTGGCTAAGGCATATTTTTATTGTTTTAGTTGTATCTTTAATTTTTTTAACTTACTGGTTGCAATTAATTCTTTTTCAACCAAAGCACCAACCAATTATGCAAGCGCGTCTACGTTTAATAAACGTCACTCGAATAGATCAATTATTAGCTAATTGGCTTTGTCAATTAACGTTTATAGTTGGTTATTCCATCGCAATCGCTTATGGATTATCGTACATCTTATTTAATTCAGTACAATTAGATCCTTTGTTGTTGGTACAGTGGGTGTCAATTGCCATATTGATTTCAATGCTTCACGTTATTATACGGATAATCATTTCTAACTTTATTCTAAGCCTTTTGATTTTTACGATTAGTGGCTTATGTTTAATTTTCATGAGTGGGCTAATCATCCCGCCTGTTTATTTAGGCACGTTAGGTTTTTTAACGTTTATATATGATGCTTTTGTTAAAGTATGGTTGCATTCCGAAATTCCAGTCAATTTTTGGACTGGGGTTGGAATTATGTTTTTATTGACCTTATTAGCAATAATCATCATCCGAAAGATAGGGGTGATGGCTAAATGATGTTAAAAATTTTACTTCAGAAAAAATGGTCAATTCTTATTTTGTTTTTGGCACCTATGATCTTTGTTTTAACTAGTTTTTTTATGACAGATCAACAAACAGATGAATTAGAAGTGCCTATTGTACTTGTAGATGAATCTAATCAAGCCATAACTGAGCAATTATTATCAGATATGACCACCGAAGATTCATTTGATGTAATGGTTAAAGACACAATCCCAGAACATCTTATTAAACGTGGTGAGGTAGAAGCAATCTTTGTTTTGCCAGGTGATTTAGAAGAAAAGATTAACTCAGGTGACCTAGAAGGTGAAATAAAATGGTATCGGCATGAACGAAGCTTATTTGACGGTTTGTTTAAAGAACAATTAGCTTCAGCCATCATGACACGTGCTGTTCGTGCAGAGTCTGCTAATATCGTTAAAAGATATGATGAACAAGCTAATTGGAGTGAAATCTACGAATACGGCTTAAGGTATCTAGAACCAGAACCTATTTTTCAAATACAGTTTGAATCTATTCAACAACAATTACAAACAGATCGTAGTAAATCCGATGGTGGCTTGTTATATCGCTGGCTATACTGGGTCTTTATCTGGGTTATGTTAGCGTCGTTAGTTAAGTTAATCTTAACGTGGAAAGAATTAAAAATCTTTGAACGGATGGAGACATTAGGTCATTCAAACACACTTTATTACATATGGTTTATGACCTTTCTAATAGCTTTATCAGTTCTAACCTTATTCACATCTTTTGGAATCCAGTTAATGTACGGTGAATTAGACTGGATTAACTTACTGATCGACACTGCAATCGCTGTAACATCATTGTTTTTATATTTTGTAGTTGCTTTAACCGTTCGAAAAATGGAATCACTATGGGTGTTTACGTTAAGCTATGGTGTAACTGCATCAATCATATTTTTCTTAATATACTTCAAATTTCTTTCAATGAATTATTGGATGACGATATTCCTACCAGTATGGATTTTAATTTATTAGGGGCGATTTCATGTTAAACCTTGAAAATATTACCTATAAGAAAAGAAGACAGACGATTCTTAATGAAATTAGTGGACATATCCAAAATGGAGATTGTATAGCGTTATTTGGACCCAATGGAGCTGGTAAATCAACATTGATAAAAATTATGGCAGGACTAATCAAACCCTCTAAAGGAATTAGGAAAATTCATTATAATAGAAAACAACCAATTGGTTACGTTCCTCAACAAATCGCCTTGTTTAAAGGATTGACTGTAAGAGATCAATTAAAGTATTATCAAAAGCTAACCAAACCAAAGTCGAATGAGTTTATAGACGAAATGATACTTTCTTTAGGGCTAAGTTCCATTTTGAATAAAAGAATTGATCAATTAAGTGGTGGTTTGCAACGAAAAGTGAATCTCGCAATTGGCATGATTCACCAACCTGAAATGTTACTTTTAGATGAAGCGTTTGTTGGGGTTGATCTTGCGGCAAAACATGACATGCTCACTTGGTTGCGTCAATTAAATAAACAAGGCACGACCATTGTATTTATCACCCATGATTGGTATGTAATACAGCACCTAGAACCAACTATGTGGATTTTAGATCAAGGGCAAATGGTGGACCAAGTAGATTGGGAATCTGTACCGTATCTAAATTTGAACCGCCAGTCACAAGCTCTACAAAAAATGTTTGATGTCAAATTAAGTGGAGTAAGGTGATTTCCATGGAAGATTATAACAAAATATTTACATTAAAAACGATAGCAGAAGTATTAAATCGTTCATATGAAAGAAAACCCATGCTTCAATCGGTTTTAGAATCGTTCTTAGATATTACACATTTTGAAGCTGGGTGGATATTTTTAGGACAGCAAGAGATGAAGCTAGTAGCTGACGCTGGTTTACCTGAAGCTTTAAAAGTAAATCATAAGCAACCAATGTGTGGATCTGAATCGTGTTATTGTTTATCATCGTTTGAGAAAAATCATTTAGATGGAGCAATTAGTATTCTAACTTGTAAAAGGTTAGAAAAAGCAAATGCAGAGGGTATTTATGACACCAATGGATTTAGTCACCATGCAACGGCACCTCTACAAGATGAACGTCATAAGTACGGTGTATTAAACGTTACAGCTCCAAACAGGGAAACATTTAATCCAGATGAATTGGATTTGTTACAATCTATTGCAAAGCAAATAACTCATGCACTTAAACGAATTGAATTATTTGAGGCAGAAGAGAAACGTGTTAAGTTATATGAAAAACTTAATAATATTGCTAGTAGTCTACGTGAAGTTATTAGTTATCATGAACTACACCAAGTAATAACTAATAATGTCATTAATGATTTAATCTTAGGGTGTACTATTAATATAAATGATTTTACATATGATTTTGGCGAGAAAACACCACAGGCTTATTCTATCAGCATGCCAGAGTTGGACGGTGAATTGGAGTTCTTTATGAGCAAGAAAATAGATGAGCGAGAATCTGAATTTATTCGATTATTAACACAGAATATTAAATTAACAATCAAGACTTTGCAACTAAAAGAACATGAGCGCAAAATTATACAATTGCAGGAACGTGGTGCACTTGCTCAAGACTTACATGATACGGTTAATCAATTGCTCTATTCAATTAACGCTACAACTAGTGCTCTTAAAAGTATGAATCAAGAGCAAGCTTTAGTTGAACCAATTGAACATCTACAACAAATATCAAAACAAGCACTGAAAGAAATGAGACAATTAATTGAAGACAAACAATCCAATTTAATTAATGAAGGTGTTATTTCGTCATTAAACGATTACGCCTCACAACTAGGAATAAAAATCCTTTGGAATGTTGAAGGTCTAAATTATATCCAGACATATATTCAAGAAAATTTATATAAAGTCTGTCGAGAGGCCATTCATAACGTACATAAGCATGCAAAAGTTGCAGAAATTCATATTACTTTAAATGCAACTATAAAAGGAATTGAATTAACAATTTTTGACTCAGGTTGTGGGTTTAATATGAATAATGTTCATACTTCATACGGTTTAAAAGGAATTAAAGAGCGTATATATTTATTAGGTGGTACTTGTCATATTACATCTCAGCCATCTAAAGGAACAAAAATAAACATAACAATTCCGTTACAAAGTTGAGGGGAGTAACATGATTAAAGTATTTTTAGTCGATGATCACGAAGTCGTCCGCAAAGGATTGATTTATTTTTTAAGTACAAAGAATGATATTGATATTGTTGGTGAAGCTTCTAATGGACTTGAAGCTTTGTCTTTATTAGAAGAAAACAAAGTTGATGTATGTGTGTTAGATATTCAAATGCCAATGTTAGATGGTATAGATACAATAAAAGAAATCAAACATAAATATCCCGATATCCAAATCTTAGTTCTGACTAGTTTCTCAAATGATGAATATGTTATTACAGCCATTCAACATGGTGCAAATGGTTATTTGCTTAAAGATTCTGATCCAGAAAAGTTACATTTAGCAATAAGAAAAGTTTATCAAAAAGAAGAAATGATTGATGAGAAAGCAGCAATACACTTGTTAAAACATATTAAAAAGCAACCTTCTGCAACATTGGAACAAGAGAAGTTGAACAGTTTAACTAAACGTGAGACAGATGTATTAAAAGAGATTGTGAAAGGACATTCTAATAAAGAAATTGCACACAATTTGTTTATTACTGAAAAAACGGTTAAAACCCATATATCAAATATCTTGTCAAAATTAGATGTACATGATCGGACACAAGCCGCATTGTTAGCTTTTAAACACTTGAATAACGATTAGTTCATTTTTCCATTTTATATCAAGCATATTCAGAGCCTTCTTTTTTCATACTAAGGATAAATTAACGAAGAAAGGAGGCGTCGAATGTGCGTTTTTTATTATGGATCGCATTAGCTTCGATGATTACAATTTTAGGAGCTTGTCAAGGCTTAGATGAGGGACTAAACGATGGTATGGATAACAATGGTGACAATGTAGATATGATTGATGTTAATGATGATGGTGACGGTAATCAAAGGCAATACAGAGAATTATACCGTCAAAATACCAATAACACTAATGACAATATGCAAGAAAGAAATAATCGTTTAGACATGATTGACTTAGAAGAAGACCGTGACCAAAGCCCAAATAATCGTAATGGACAGAACAATTATGAAGTAGCAAATGAAGCTGCTGATAAGATATCAAATGATCTAGATGAAATTGATAATGCATATGTGTTAGCAGGTGAAAACAATGCATATGTTGCAGTTACTTTAGCAGGTGACAACACAGATAACGAGGTCAGTGATCGAATTAAAGAAGAAGTAGCAAATAAGGTAAAAGAAACTAATGAAGACATTGATAATGTTTACGTTTCAGCTAACCCTCAATTCTTTGATATGGTAAACAACTATGCTGATGACGTGCGTAACGGTGATCCTGTTGAAGGGTTTTTCGAAGAATTTAACGCAATGATTGAGCGTATCTTCCCTAATTTAGAAAGGTAATGTACTTTATATAATAACTCAGGTAAGGTCTTTCCTTATCTGAGTTTTTTTATATTGTTTTCTACATAACATTTATTAAGGAGGGGGTTTTATTGGAATACCAAATAATACAAGTTTCAGAAAAAGAATTGTTAGACGTTCATTTTAAAGGGTATCGCAATCGTTACATTTCGCTTGAACAATCTAAACAAAACGTATTAGAAGTGTTTGAAGTAAATCAACCACCGACGATATACCTTAACGTGGAAAATACAAAAATCGAAAATGATTTTGTTATGGCGCATTGTATGGGACATATTTATTTCGCTAAACAAAACGTTTACTTAAAGGAATTGAAAGTGCCACGGCTAACAGTGAATGAATTAATACCATATATGGAATACGAACACTTTAACCTATTTTTAAATGTGATGAGGAACCTTGCTACTACTCAACATAATTTAAGTTCACGTTTCATCGCACCGATGAAATTTTTTCAGTCAAAAAAAGAATGGTTTGAAGGTTGGCAAGTAGTCTTACTTAAAATGATTGATGAAGAGGCAAGATACTTTGATGGAATAAAAAAAACAATCATTTTAAATGAGGGCTTTGCAGTTCATAAACAGGATCAAGTTCTGAAGCAAACCAGTACCACTTCTGCAAAGCTTGAGATATGTCAGTTAAATGCTCAATTACATTATAAACCCGAGCATGGTTTAAATATATATTCGTTAGGAAAAATTTTGTGGCAAACGGTCTCTAAAAATGAATATGATGCAGTAATACATAATTTTGACGACAATATGTTTATTCAGAAATATTATACAGAAACCGTCCACGAAAAAACTAAGCTTTCTTTTGTTCATAATCGACAAATTTATAATGATTATCAAAATGTTAAGAAACAACTGGTAGAATATATAAGTCAGAGGACTAATAATATCTTTGTAGATCAAATTATTACGGAAGAATCAGGTTATTTAACACTTCGCTATCAAAATAGTCCTTATACTATGAACAATAGTCAAATTACTATTTTAAAAAATAACCTCGAGAAACTTCTGAATAGAAAAGTTTATATTAAGCCATTAAGCTCTTTCTAAAACATAAAGGTAATCTCGAGCTTTTTTCGGACCGTATAAAGTATTTGATTTTAATGTATCTAGAACTTGATTGACCTGTTTCTTCTTTTTTTCAACTCTAAGATACGGCTTAATTTGATTTAGCGCATAATAAACATTTTCTTTATGTTTAATCTCAATAGTGTAACGATAAATCTCTTTATTCGAGATGGAAACCTTTTTACTATACAAACTTCCAGGTAAGATGGATTGAATAAACACAAGCATGTTCAAGTCAGAAGAAGTGATCGTAATTACAGGTTGGTTACCCTGGTTATTGGTTATCTTTTTAAGTGAAATTGTGCCCTCGCTATCGATCATTCCAGCGATATATGCAGCTTCCCAAGATTTTAACATTAGAATCGTCTCCCTTTTGTGATTTCTAAACTTAGTATACACAAAACCAATAAATAGAACAAGTGTTCGACATTAATTTTTTTAATAAAAAGGGTAAAAGGAAGATATTGTCGAAATAGGCAAGGTAAAATATATAGTCCACAGAGGTGTAAACATGCTATTAATATTTATTATCGTTATTCTAATTGTGTTTTTATTTGACTTTACAAAGTTTAGACAACAAAACAATCAGCTGATTGAACAAAATGAAAAAATTATTGCTTTATTAGAGGATTTAAATAACAAGTAGTATTTAAAGGGAGATATTATGAAACTCACTAAACCTATTGCAACGGGAAACACGGCAGATGTATATTTGTGGGATGAACTAGCAGTGAAGATTTATAAGAATGATATGCCACTTAAAGAAGTGGAGTTTGAAGCTGAAAGACAGGTGTTGGCTCTTAAGTTTGGAATTAATGTGCCTAAAGTTTTTGATGTTAGAAAAATCAATGGTAAGCCGGCATTGGTCATGGAGTATATTAAAGGATCAACTTTTGGTGATTTGCTAACAAAACACCCTGAAAAGGTGGAATATTTTATAGCTGAATCTATAGATATACAGATGTCAATTCATTCGATTCAAGTCAACCGACTTGAATCAATGAGGGATAAATTGAAGCGCCAGATTTCCTCTGTTGAAATTTTGGGTCAAGCCACAAAGGGTAATATCTTAGATAGATTAGATAGACAGTCTTTTGATAACAGAATGTGCCATGGTGATTTTCACCTTTTTAATTTAATTCAAACAGATGCGGGAGTGGCGGTAATCGATTGGGTTGATTCAAGCGCTGGTCATCCACTAGCAGATGTGTGTCGTAGTTATTTGTTATATTATTTTTTCTCGATAGAGCTAGCGGAGCAGTATATTAATATTTATTGTGAAAAAAGTGGTAATACAAAAGAAGAGATCTTAGAGTGGGCCCCCATTTTAGCTGCTGCAAGATTGGCTGAGAATGTCCAGAATGAAAAGCAAGAAGATTTACTTGAGATTATAAATGAAGAATTATTTAAAGGTGATTTAGAATGAGTATCAAAGTGAGACACGCAAATGAGGCAGACGTTGATGAGCTTCTAAGTCTTAATTATGCATTCAATGGTGTAGAGAACTTAACTCGAGATTTTGTTATTGATCATTTAAGATCCTCGAATGAGTTAGTGGTTGTTGCTTCTTTAAACAATCGATTAGTTGGTTTCATATGTGGCCAAGTATTTAGTTCTTTTTGTTATAAAGAAAAACAAGCTGAAATAACAGAACTTTTTGTAGTTGAAGAAGCTCGACGAAATGGTGTAGCTACTGCTTTATTGAAATACCTAGAAGAAGAGTTTAAAGAAGTAGGGGTAGAAACCGTTAAAGTATTGGCGGGTGATCAAAATCTTTCTGCAAAAAAAGTGTATCAGAAAAATTATTATAAAATTGATGATGTTCTAACCTTACATAAAAATTTTGAGTAGTTAGGTGGTTTATATATTGCTAAAATTTTTCAAATATAACTGGCAGGCAAGTCAGAGATGAATGGTTTAATTGGTGTAATAGTGTACCTACTGAAGAGTTGTTAAAAGAACGCATTGGAGGAGTAAATAGTATTTTATTTACTTTATTTCATATAATCGATGTTGAATATAGTTGGTTAAGAGCTGTAAATGAGAAGAAAGATGTTTATTATGATTTTAAAGATTATAGTAATTTAGATGAATTATACAGATTATCAACTGAACTTAGAAAGGAAGTAAAGTCCTTATTAAGACAATTGGAAAGTATGGAAAATAGTCAAACAGTTAAAGTGCCGTGGGAAGATAAGGCTTTTACTGTAGATGACATATTACACCACGTTATTGCTCATGAAATTCATCATGTCGGTCAGTTGTCTATTTGGGCTAGAGAAATAGGCCGAGATCCAGTTCAAGCTAATGTTATTGGAAGAAATTTAGTGAAATAGTGGGGGAAATGTATGTATTTAAGAAGTGCCATTCCACAGGATGCCAAGATGCTCACTAAAATAACAATTAAATCAAGGGCTTATTGGGGTTATAGTAAGGAGTTTATAAAAAATTTGATGAAGTATGAAATAGAAAAATATGGTGGCGATAAATGAAAGTCCATATTATTGGTTCTGTAGGAAGTGGGAAAACGACACTAGCTAAAAGTTTATCAAAGAAATACGATATACCACACTATGAACTAGATAATGTTGTGTGGAAAAGGGAACAGACAGGTGATATTAGAAGGAGTGAAGATGAACGAATTGATTATTTATCCTCTATCGTAAGGACCAGCTCTTGGATTATTGAAGGGGTTCATAATGAAGAATGGGTCTTTGATAGTTTCAAGCAAGCAGATGTCATTATTTTTCTTGATACGAATTATCATATTAGAACCATCAGGATTACCAAACGCTTTATTAAACAAAAGTTAGGATTTGAAAAAGCTAACTATAAACCAACCTTTGATATTTTCTTTAAAATGTTTAAATGGAATCGGATTTTTGAAAATAGAGGAAAAGAAGCCTTTCTGAATAATTATAGTAAATACAAATATAAAATTTTTATTGTTAACAATTTTAATCAAGCATATAAACTTATGGAAAAAAATAACAACAGATCTCATTGAAGAGATTTGTTGTTATTTTTGATTATTAAGACACTTTAAATATTATGTAATAACTATTTATCTATATATTATGAACAAAGTTTAGAATTTATAGATTGATACTTATTAAGTACTTCATCTAACTCTTGACTAATCTTTACTGTTTGAGGGTGGTTAAATCCTTTCGCGTATGCGGATGAAATCATGTACTGTTTTAAGGCTTTAATTCTGATCTCTAGCTTTCTTGTATTTAGTAGTAACTCCTCTTTCTCCATCTTAAGTTGTCCTTCCTTTTTATTATTTATCTTTAACACACAAAGATTATCTTAAATCATAATTCTATAGTTGTTAATAGATTAGACAAAGGTTCTAATAACTCGACAAAACTCAACACGTTATTTAAAATTTAACTAAAATTGTGACAAAATTTAAATTATTCGTATTGCGAATTATGTGAAATAGTGATACTTTTTATCTATAAGGTTTGGAAAAAGGTGGGGGAAAATGTGAAAAGGCTTTTTCGACGAAAATCTAAGTTAGATGTACCAATTGAAAAAAAGAAAAAGAGAAAATCATCAATATGGCGAAATCTTAGCATCGGCAAAAAATATGGACTAGTATCATTTTTATCAATTTTATTATTTTTGATTGCATCTGGAGTCGTTTTTTTAAGTTTACAAGCTGCAAATGGCCAGTTAGATGCACAGGACCGTAGAAGTGAAAGGGCAATTTTAATAGACGAGATCAATGCGATTCTGTTAGAAAAAGATTTAATGGTAGTTGATTTCGTTGAATATAAGTCGAATACATATCGGGAAGAGTACGAAAGTTTAATGGATCGATATAATCAGTTAGTCAATTCTGTGAAACCACGTCTTGGAAGTAATCAAACAGAAATCATGACTCAAATAGAAGCTAACAATGAACAAATGGATTCAATATTTTTTGAAGAGGTCGTACCAGCCGTTTCTTCAAGAAGTGAGAATGAAGCAGCTTCAGCACGTTCACAATTTGCAGCTTTAAGAGCGGAAACTCAAGAGTTATCTACTGAGCTAAGACAATCCGTCGTAAACGATTATAATCAAGCCTATCAAAATACTAAATTAGCTTTCACATCTGTTATATCTTCATTAGTGATTGGTTTAGCAATCGTGGTAATTATTTCTATGGTTTTATTGTTCTTTATTAGTCGCTCAATACGTAAAAGTATAAATCACGCAGTTGAAATGGCAGATGAGGTTTCGAAAGGTAATTTAGAAGTAGAAGCGCTTGATTATCATGGTAATGACGAGATAGGTCAACTATCTTCTTCATTAAACACAATGAAACATAATCTTACAACAATCTTATCTAATGTATCAGAGGCTTCTGAATCAGTTTCTGCTCAGAGCCATCAATTAACTCAAGCTTCTAATGAAGTACAAGAGGGTAGTGAACAAATTGCTTCTACTATGCAGCAATTATCATCTGGCGCTGAAAATCAAGCTCAAAGTGCTGCTAGTATTAATGAAATGATGGAGTCGTACTTAAAGAAAGTACAATATTCGTATCAGAACGGAGAAAATGTAGCTGAAGAGTCAGATGCTGTCTTATCATTGGCTGAAGAAGGAAGAAATCAGATGATGTCATCTTCTGAACAAATGAAACGTATCCATCAAATTGTTGAAGAAGCAGTTAAGAAAGTTAAAGGGTTAGATGAACAGTCTCAAGAGATTTCAAAACTAGTAGAGGTCATTCAATCTATTGCTGAACAAACAAACCTGTTAGCGTTGAATGCAGCCATTGAAGCGGCACGTGCAGGCGAACATGGTAAAGGTTTCGCTGTGGTGGCTGATGAAGTTAGGAAATTAGCCGAACAAGTGGCTGACTCAGTAGGGGATATTACGAAGATTGTGCATAATATTCAAGAAGAATCTACTAACGTTACAGAGCAATTAGAGACTGGTTATTCTGAAGTAGAACAAGGCACCAAGCAAATGGAGCATACTCAAAGAACATTTGAAAATATAAATCAATCAATCAACCAAGTGACCGGTAAAGTACAAGAGATCTCATCCAGCCTGAAGGATGTTTTAGATGATAGTGTACAAATGAACCAAGCTGTTGAAGAGATTGCATCCGTATCCGAAGAATCCGCTGCAGGTGTTGAAGAGACTGCTGCGACAGTTGAAGAGGCAAATAGTTCTATGGAGGAAGTGTCACGATCAGCAAAAGAATTAAATCAATTAGCTGAAAGATTGAATAAACAAGTCAACCATTTCAAAATGTAATATGCTAAAATATAAGGGACTACTTATATAAGTGGTTCCTTATATTTATAATTAATAAGGGGTGTACTTGTTGTATTCATTTAAACACTACTTAGAAATATTACTCGTGGCAATACGGTTAGGATTTACCTCTTTCGGTGGACCAATTGCACATCTAGCTTACTTTCAAGAAGAATATATTAAGAGAAGAAAATGGCTAGACGATAAGACATATGCTGATTTGATAGCGCTTTGTCAGTTCTTACCTGGTCCTGCAAGTTCACAGGTTGGAATATCCATTGGCATGATTAGGGGAGGCGTCCTAGGTGGGATATTAGCATGGATCGGATTTACTATCCCATCAGTTGTTGCATTAATTTTATTTGCTATTTATGTTGTCCAGTTTGATTTGATGGACTCAACATTTATTGCGGCATTAAAAGTCGTTGCCGTAGCTGTTGTGGCGCATGCTATTATCAATATGGGCAAAAAGCTAACACCAGACTTACCGCGAATTGCTTTTGCTATAATTGCAGCTGCAATGCTTCTGTTATTCCCTCTAGCTTCAATGCAATTAATTATTATCGGAATTGCAGCATTAGTTGGTTATGCATTGTTTCGAAACAAAGAATTAGATACGCAAACGAGCTTAAATATTAACTTACCAAAAAAATTAGGTGTTATTAGTTTATCGTTATTTTTTGCTTTACTAATCTTGTTACCATTTATAAGTCAAGCAGCAAATAATATATATATACAGTTATTTGATATATTTTATCGCGTAGGTTCATTAGTATTTGGTGGCGGACACGTTGTACTACCTTTACTAGAACGTGAACTAGTACCAAACGGACTTCTATCAGAAGAAATGTTCTTAGCAGGTTATGGTGCTGCCCAGGCCGTACCAGGTCCTTTATTTACATTCTCAAGCTATTTGGGGCAGGTCGCTTCAGGCTTACTAGGAGCCATTGTGGCGACAGCTGGGATCTTCTTACCTTCATTCTTACTATTAATCGGCATTTTGCCTTTTTGGAAAACTATTAGTCAATTCAAAGCAGTAAGAGCTGCATTAATTGGTGTGAATGCAGCAGTAGTAGGCATTTTATTAGCAGCCTTTTATGACCCCATTTTCACAAGCGCAATTGCTGATGGTGTAGATTTTGCGGTGGCGTTAGTAGGATTTAGTTTATTACACTTTTGGAAAAAGCCAGCTTGGTTAGTGGTGATTTTAATAGTTATAATATATGTATTAATTCGAGCTCTTTTATAAGGGAGTGCTTTAATGAGAATCGTTTCGCTTTGTCCAAGTAATACTGAAATCTTAGCTTATTTAGATTTAATGGAACATGTAGTAGGTGTAGACAATGATTCTGATTGGCCAAAAGAAGTGAGAGACCTACCTAAAGTTGGGCGAGATCTTAATATCGATGTCCAACGTGTTAAAGAATTAAAGCCAGACTTAATATTAGCCTCACTAAGTGTTCCTGGTATGGAGAAAAATATTGAAAAATTGGACAGTGAAGGTTTGGACTACATTATTCTAAACCCTAATTCACTTGATGAAATAGCTGATGATATTATAACAGTTGGTGAGCATACTGGTTTTAAGGTAAAAGCTCAAGAGGTCTATACTTGGTATTATGAAAAATTAAAGCAGTATAAGGAACTTTCTAAGAAAGTTTCCAATCCTAAACGAATATATTGGGAATGGTGGCCAAAACCAATCTTTACACCAGGTAAGAAAAACTGGCTTAGTTATATAAGTGAACTAGCAGGCGCTATAAACGTTTATAGTGATCATGATCATGCTAGTGTTCAAACGGAATGGGAAGAAGTTGTTAAACGCAATCCAGATGAAATATGTATGGTTTGGGTTGGGGTTCAAGAGAAGAAAATGAACCCTGATTTGATAAAAAAGCGTCCAAACTCAGAAAAGATCAGGGCAATTCAACAGGGTAAAATCCACGTTTTGGAAGAATACCTTTATTGTCGTCCTTCACCAAGATTATTAGAAGGATTAGAAAAGTTAGCTCTTAAACTCCATCCAGATATTTATCAATAACATTTGAAAGAAGGCTAATTATGGAGCAAGTTCATTCTAATCAATTAACTAACGGATTAAGTAAAAAAGCTGTGATTAAACAAGGTGCTCTTGCTGGTTTTCCTATATTTTTAGGGTATTTACCTATTGCTATTGCATACGGTGTCTTAGCGAAAGAATCAGGTCTAACGACTTTTGAAACGACCATGATGAGTGTTCTTGTTTTTGCTGGTGCTGCTCAGTTAATGGCAGCTGGTATGTTTGCTGCAGGGACGATGTTTATAGAAATAGTCATTGCCACATTTGTGCTTAACTTTAGACATTTTATTATGAGTATGTCATTTATGAACACAACTAAAAATTTTTCTTTAAAATGGAAGTTTCCTCTGTCGCTAGGGTTAACAGATGAAACATTTGCAGTCTCATCATTACATAAAGAAGAAGCTCAAAAATCTAACGGAACCTATTTTTATGCGAGTTTGATTATTGTAGCTTACTTTGGATGGGTATTCGGAAGTTTGGGTGGAGCTTTGTTGGGTGATATACTACCTCAAACCTTGAGTACCAGTATGGGTATTGCATTATACGCTATGTTCATTGGACTATTAGTTCCTTCCATAAAAAAAGAATGGCGAATTGGTTTAATAGCTGTCTTTAGTATGGGATTAAACTATGTTTTTAATGTTATCTTATCGATCTCAAGTGGTTGGTCCATAGTTTTAGCAACAGTTATAGGAAGCTTCTTAGGTGTGTTTTTATTGAAGGAGGATGATGCCTCATGATTATGATGACGATTATTGGGATGGCTATTGTTACAGCTGTTCCAAGGTTTATACCTGCTTTTTTTGTTGGTCAAACGACATTTAAGCCTTGGGTTAATCGTTGGTTAAATGCAATTCCTTTTGCTGCTTTGGGGGCATTGATTTTCCCAGGTATTATGACTGTAATAGAAGATCGTCCACTTGTTGGAATTGCCGGTGGTGTGATTGCTGCAATCATTGCATTATTTAACGTGAATGTTATATTTGCAGTAATTGGTGCGATTGTTACGGTCTTTTTATTAACTATGTAGGAAAGTAGGGGTAACTGTGTTAACCGTTAGAGAAGCAAGACCAAATGATGCAGAGCAAATCGCTAAGATTCACGATGAAACGTGGAAGTTAACATATGGACCAATCATTGCGGATGAAGATTTAAAGCAAGTTATGTCTTTTGAACGTAGAAAAATAATGTGGGAAACAACTTTAGCATCAAAAAAAGTACAACAATATGTTTATGTGGCTGAAAAAGATGGTAAACTTTTAGGTTTTATCTCTGGTGGAAGACAAAGAGCAGCACAAATTAAATTTGATGCAGAAATATATGATATCTATGTATTACAAGAAGCACAAGGTCAAAGGGTAGGGCATGAACTATTAAAACATTTTGTGCAGAAATGTTTAGAAGAGGGTTATCATTCACTTTCCGTGTGGATTTTAACAGCCAATCCTTATGGTCGGTTTTATGTTCGTTACGGTGCGAAAAAAGTTGAAGCGGAAAATACAACCATTGGTTCCGGTACATATGAAGAGACGGCTTTTGGTTGGGAAGACTTAAAAAAATTAGAACTTGAATTAATGGAAACTTCATTGTAGGTTTAAGCGCTGATTCAATCAGCGCTTTTCTTATATTCATATTTTTACTTCTCAAGGGGAAACTTTAATATGTATAAACTTTTGAGGAGTGATTGGATGACTAAAATGGCTATATTTTATTATAGTTCTACTGGTGCCAACTACCAAATGGCACAGTGGGCTGAATCGGCACTTAAAGAATCTGGAGCAGAAGTTAAATTATTAAAAATACCTGAAACAGCACCAGAAAGTGCAATCTCACAAAACCCTGCCTGGCTAAAGCACTATGAAGCAACAAAGAATGTTCCAGAAGCTTCCCCTGAAGATCTAGATTGGGCAGACGGATTTATATTTAGTATTCCAACTAGATTTGGGAATGTTCCATCACAAGTTAAACAGTTCATGGATCTATGTGGTGGCCTTTGGGCTGAAGGTAAACTAGTTAACAAAGTATGTAGCGCGATGACTTCAGCACAAAATCCACATGGTGGACAAGAATAGACATTAACAAGTTTTTATGTATCAATGTTCCATTGGGGAGTTATTATCGCTGGCCCTGGTTACACAGACGAAGTTATCTTTAGTACTGGTGGTAATCCATACGGTACAAGTGCAACTGTTGACGGTGAAGGGAATCTTCAGGACGACATTCAAAAAGCAGTTGAACACCAAGCTAAACGAACGTACGATATTACCCAAAAAATATCTGGATAGAATACATTTTAAAACACCGACCTTAATAGGGTTGGTGTTATTTATTTATACTTAATTATCAAAAAAATTTTATATAACCCCCAAAAATACTAACCTCTTTTTCGTAAGTTATGATAGAAAATAACAGAAGAGGTGATCACATGAAACATCGCAAAATGATTCATTCATTATCTGCAGCAACATTAACAGCATCAATGATACTAGCACCACTAAGCATTTCAGCAGATAATCATGAGGGAACAGATGAGGACAAGGATCAAGGAATTGTTGTTAAAGAAGATGTAACTTTAGAAGAATCGCTATTTAGTTATTATGGTAAAGTTACAAACCAGTTGTCATTGGCTTTGGAAGATGAGGATAATGAGCGCCTTGGTCTTATTTTAGATTGGTCATTACAACAAATTGAAGAAGCAGAACTATTATATGAAGAAGGAAATGAAGAAGAGGCTACAATTCTTCTAGAGGAAGCTCTATACATACTAGAGAAAGCTGAATCAGAAGATGAAGAAGAATCCTCAGAAGATGAAGAGCAGCAAGAAGAGCAAGAGCAAGATGAAAATAATGAAGAAGAAAATACAGAAGAAGATGAAACTAACGAGGAAGATTCTGCAGAAGAGGATGAAACTAACGAAGAAGAATCTGCAGAGGATGAAGAAGAAGAAAATGAAGAAAAAGTTATTGGTCAAAACGTTATTTCTTTAGCGTCAGCTATGGAAAAAGTGAAGAATCCAGTAGCTCAATCTGCATTGAAACGTAATATTGAAAGATCATTAGATCGTTTAGAAGCAAAATATGATGAAGATGTATTAGCAGCTCTTTACGAGCGTTTAAATGATATTACTGATGAATTTGTTGAAGAAGATACAACTGATGAGGAGTCAACTGAAGAAGATTCTACAGAGGAAACTGAGGAATCAGTAGAAGAGACTGAAGAATCTCAAGAAGAAACAGAAGAAACTTCTGAAGAGGTAGAAGAAGTTGAGGAAGTTGAGGAAGTTAAGGTTGAAGAAGATCGTGACGAAAACTTTGATGTTAAATCTTCAGATAAAAAATCAAAAGCTAAGTCAAACAAAGACAAAGCAAAAGCTGGTAAAGAAAAAGCTAAGGATAAAGGTCCAAAAGGAAATAAAGGCAAGTCAAATGATAAAGGACCTAAAGATAAGAACAAGGGCAAAGGTAATGGCAAAGGCCCAAATAACTAATTAATTTTTGTTGAACTCTTCGCTAATTAGCGAGGTTCATATATACACCTCTCTCCCAACAGAGGCTTTTCCCTGACATATGGTCAGGGATTTTTTTTAGGTTCATTAGGTTAGCCCAATCATTAAAAAAAACACATATTTTCTGAATATTGTTGCAATTTTTCGGTGTTTTTTATTATAATAGAAAAAAGGGAGTAAGGGGGAGAAAAGATGAAAAAACAAGTGACCTCTTATGTGCTCATTAGATACCAATTTCCAAAACGGGTAGCCATAAAAGCTAAACGAGAAGTTCCATACGAAATCAAACTGGCTGCACGATTAGTTTTAGACGAATTAGTTTTTATGTGGAATAAGAATGCTCTAGAGGAGCAAATTAACATGGCCATTGATCAAAACGATCAACGTGCTTTTGATGAACTAAGTAAAAAATATGCTAAGTATTTATAATATGAGCAATAAGCTGCCTCATAAGGGAGGTGGCTTTTTTTGTTTTGTCATAAAAAACTCTTTTGTCGAAATAGAATGTGTCGTGTTAATATAATATAAGACAACAAGATAAGATAGGGGATAATATGAGAAAAGTATTATTGATTGTATTGGCTATTTTAATATTGGCAGGTTGTACTCAGGAACAAGAGACTGAATCTTTACATGCAAAAAATTCTAAAGGTGTTGAATTTGGTATTCAAACAAAAGCACCATTAGAACTTAAAGAAGAAGAAGTAACAGAGGATGGTAAAGTGATTGTGAATAACCCTCATGCGATTGATGTTGTAGTGAATAAAGAGCGACGTTTGCCTGAAGGTTATGAACCGAAAAATTTAGTTGAACCAAATGTTCCTATTAATGCTCCAGCTGGAGATCAAAAACGACAAATGAGAGAAGAAGCTGCAAAAGCTTTAGAAGAGCTATTTGAAGCAGCAGAAGACGCGGGTTATACATTAGTTGCTCAATCAGGATATAGGTCCGTTGAAAGACAATCTGTTATTTACAATAATAATATAGCAACTAAAGGTCAGGAGTGGACGGATCAATATTCTGCAGCACCTGGACATAGTGAGCATAATACAGGTCTCGCGATGGATATTACAATACCTCTAGAAACAGGTGGTTTCTTAGGCTTAGAAGAAGCTCTAGGTGAAACTGAGCCGGGCCAATGGGTTGCAGATCATGCTCATGAATTTGGGTTTGTCATAAGATACCCAGAAGGGAAAAGCGATATTACTGGCTATAATTACGAACCATGGCATTTAAGATATTTTGGCGTTGAATTAGCGACAAATATTTATGAATCAGGCTTAACCGTCGAAGAGTATTTTGGGTACGTAGATTAAGATGTAGTTTCTATGCTACATCTTTTTTTGTTTGCCCGTCATGGGTGAGCTCTAACGGGTGAAAGTCCCGAGTGTGACCAAGTAGCGGTAAGCACATAGCTGAAGGCAAGGGTGTCCGTGGTGACGCGGAATCTGAAGGAAGCTCTAGGCAAATC
>NZ_JBQQCO010000023.1:0-40627 GCF_052246295.1 Piscibacillus sp. B03
TGGGAGTGTCAATAATTTTGTGTAAATGACACTAAACCCTTTTGTAAGAATTAAGCTAGTTATTTATTATAAACGACCTTGCAGGTCGGACTGTGACTTTCTTCTTCAGTTACTAACCCCATAGCTGGTTCTCACCAAGGGTCAAGCGTATTTGGCTTGATGCTTGGTGAGAACCAGCTAAACTTCCAAAACTGAAGAAGATTAAGTTTCGATAGCTTCAAACATTTTAAGTAGTTCTGGTTTAGCTTTTTCAAACCCTCTATGACATCGCATACTATGTTTTTCAATATAATGATGGAATTGCGTGACTAAATAACGTTTGAGCGATTCCTCATTCGGAAATTGCTCTTTGGCTTTGATATGGCGTTTGATTTGCTTATTAAAAGACTCTATTAAATTCGTGGAGTAAATACTTCTTCGAATAGAAGCCGGAAAATCAAAAAACGTTAGGAGTTGTTCATGCCCCATCACATTTTTAATGACAGATGGATAAAGCTTTTGCCATTTCTCCCGAAATTGTTCGAGTTGAGATTCAGCTTCAGTACGATTTTCAGCTTGATATACCTTTTTAAAGTCATTAGAGATGTCTTCACGATCGCTGACGCGTACTTTTTTAGAAATATTTCGAGAAACATGTACGCAGCAAACCTGATGTTTCGCTTTAGAGTAAACACGATGAATCGAATCGGTCATTCCTTTAAGCCCATCAGAGACAAACAACAGAACGTTTTTAACGCCTCGTTCACGAAGGGACGAAAGCATCTCTTCCCAAACGTGAGCTGATTCCGTTGGGGCAATCGTATAATCCAAAACTTCCTTTGTGCCATCTTCGGTAATGCCAATCGATATATAGACAGCTTCTTTTTGGACAGTATCGCGTCTAATTGGAATATGCGTAGCGTCTAAATAGACACAAACATAGCGCTCGTTGAGCCTTCGGCTGTGGAACGCTTCTAAATCCTCTGATACACGCTGAGTGATATTGGAAATGGTCTGTTTCGTATAGTGATGGCCGTACATTCGCTCAATAAGTTGAACGATTTCGTCTGTCGTGATGCCTTTTTGATACATATGAATGATATAACTTTCAAGAGTATCATTCGTGCGATTATAAGAGCCCAGAGTTTGTTGCTTAAATTCACCGTTACGATCGCGTGGAATATCAATATTTAATTCCCCATATTCCGTTTTAATTGAACGAGGGTAAGTGCCATTACGTGAATTGCCAGAATTAAAACCTTTTCGATCATAAGGTTCATAATCTAAGAAAGCTGTCAATTCATTTTTGAGTAATTGATTGACTGCTGACTCAAGATGTTGGCGAAAAACTTCTTGGATATCCTGTTTTTGGACTAGAGCTTCAATTAAATCTGTAGTAACATGGTTCATAGGGAAGACCTCTTTTCTGTGAATTTTGTCGGCTAACTTAATTCTACAAAAAGGGTCTTCCTTTTTCTATGTTCTAAAAATCATTTACACAAAATATTTTATACTCTCTACAACTTAAGCTTTTTGCCGAAAGTAGTGGTCATATTATGAAGAAAATTTTATTTATATTACTAGGGTTTATATCGTTTGTGATTGGAGTAGCTGGATTTATATTGCCCGTGATTCCTGGAGGACCATTCTTTTTATTTGCAGCATACTGTTTTGGCAAAAGTTCTGAGCGAATAGAAAATTGGTTTAAACAAACGTCATTTTACGATCAGTATGTTTTACGATTCAAAAAAAATAGAGGGATGACCGTTAAAGAAAAGGTACGGATCAACTTAATCGCAGACAGCTTTATTATCGCATCGATTATTCTAGTTGATATACTACTTGTGAGAATCCTAATGGTTGCACTAGCACTGTATAAACATTACTTTTTTATTAAAAAAATTAAAACGATCAGCCAAGAGGAATATGATGCGCAATACGCAAAAATTGGTTAGAGGACATAACAAAACGCCTTTTTCGACATGTGCGAAAAAGGCGTTTCTTCTTAATCCTTCTTAACTTCTTCCTTGTTAGTTGGTTCTTCAATTAGTGTGTTAGCAGACTTTTTGAATTCAGATAGCGTTTGTCCGATTGCTGAACCAATCTCCGGTAATTTTTTCGGGCCAAACACAATTAATGTGATAATCAGGATTAGGATTAATCCTGGTACACCGATAGCGGAAATTCCCATTACTAAGGAACTCTCCTTTCCATTAAGTTAGACGGCTTTTGCTCTTGTTTTTAACAAGCTGGCCGCCACCATTATCGAGATATTGTTGAATACCTTCAGCAGCACGATAAGCAAGTGCGCCAACCGTTCCAGTAGGGTTGTAGCCGCCGTTGTGCGCAAACGCTGAGGCTCCAACGACAAACAAGCTTTCAGAATCCCACATTTGTAAGTAGTTGTTTACCGCTGATGTTTCAGAGTCGCCACCCATAATGACGCCGCCCGTGTTATGAGTCGTCTGGTATGGCACGATATCATAATGCTCATCCATGACGGCTTCTTCGATAATGTCTGCGCCCATTTCGCTCATAATATCTTTACAAATGCCTGTGATGTACTTGTGTAAATTGCGATCTTGGTCCGTGAAGTCGTACGTCAATCTTAATAATGGGTTTCCGTACTGGTCCTTATACGTCGGATCCAAGTCCATATAGTTGTTGCGGTGTGGTATGGATGCTCCTTGAGACACCACATTCAACGTGCGGTTATGATATTTTAATGTTTGCTTTTTAAATTCTAGACCCCATGCTGGTGTGCCAGAAGGTGTTAAGTTTGAAGCGATGGGGCGGCGTCCTGTTTGCGTAATTGAAATCGACCCACCATGGATAAAGTCTAAGTCAGAATGGTCAAAGTTATCGCCATTGTAATCATCAACTGTCGCTCCTAGTGACCCTGCACCCATGAAGGTGTTGAACTTTCTTTCTTCAAAAAATCCAGCTGCACCAGGTAAAATCTGATAACAGTAGTTCTTACCGATGACACCTTCACCAGTTTCATAGTTATAAGGACGTCCGATGTTTGATTGCAACAGTAAACGTGTGTTATTTAACACATAACTTGTCAAAACGACGACATCTGCAGGTTGAATAAATTCTTCACCTGATAAAGTATCAATATAGCGAACGCCAGTCGCTTTTCCACCTTCTTGAATAATTTCCACGACATCGGAATGAGTTCTTAATTCAAAGTTTCCTGATTTTTTGGCGGTTGGTATTACCGTTACGTTTGGTGAGGATTTGGCCCCGTACTCACAGCCAAAACGTTCACAGAATCCGCAGTATTGACATTGTGCAATTGTCTCACCATCAGGATTTTCATAGTTCTCAGAAAGGTTAGCTGACGGCATTTGAATAGGATGCAGGCCCATATTTTTCGTCGCTTCTTTGAACATGTCTAAAATTGGTGTACTTTTCATCGGTGGTGTTGGGTAGTCATTGCTACGAGGAGCCCCCATTGGATTATCCTCACCACTAATGCCAGCGACCTCTTCAAATTTATAAAAATATGGCTCTAATTCTTCGTAAGTGATCCCCCAGTCTTGTAACGTGTACTCACTCCCAAGTTTGTCACCGTATTTTTCGTCAGTCATTGATTTAATTTGAAGATCATAAGGTAAGAAGCGCCACGTCTGGCCGTTCCAGTGAACACCCGCACCGCCAACGCCTGTTCCTGGTAAGAAAGAACCGAGTCTTCTCATGGGTAGAGCTAATTCGTCTGGGTTGTTTCTAAAAGAAATTGTTTCCTTTGATGCATCTTGCATTAGCTCATGACGGATGTCGTATCGATATTCATCGTGGATCATTTGAAAATCAGAGGTCGAACGATCCTCACCACGTTCTAATCCTACGACATTGTAACCTGCCTTCGATAGCTCAGCTGCAATAATGCCGCCTGTCCAACCGACACCGATAGTTACAACATCGACTTTATCTTTTCTTGTCGCCATAATAATCCTCCTTAATGTAAGTGATCATAAAGAGCACTAGGGTCCATTTCAACAAAATCTTCACTTTCGATTTCTTCAATGTAGCTCATTTTACTACCAGGAAATTCTTTCATGCGCCATCCGTCCATATTGTTATTCCCGCCATATAACGGGTCACTGAAAGCACCAGCTAATGTCGATTCGCGTAGTAAACCAAAGAATGTAGAAGCTTTAACCCCTTTTAATTCCACTTCGTCATCAGCAAATTTACTTAAAATTTCATCCTGCTGTTCAGGCTCTAAGTCCGTAAATGAAGAATCGAATTCATTTTGACTTTCACGCTCCATCGCCATTAAACCTTGCATGAAAATCTCTTTTCTTTTTAGACGGCTCTGGAAACCTTGGTATGGTGTACCTTCACGAAATGGTCCTTGCATATATAAACGGTCATTATTGCCATACTCACCAGCCATTTCATGATCAATGAAATATGGTACTCCTAAAGCAATTGCGCCAGGTCCAAGATCATCCTCTGGAAAAATTCGTTCAGTTACTGCACTCAGGCGTTCAAACACAGCCCTATTTTTGAAAAACTTCAATGCACGATTGAAATTATGTGCTTCCTGTTGTCCCTCTTGTTGGTTTTGAGTCGCCGTTTCTTCAGAATTGTCAACTTGCCAACCAATCACGGAACCAAGAATTCCACCACCTACTAAACCGCCAGCGAAATAACCGCTGTTCTTAAGAAACTTACGGCGGGATTCATCTGTGTTGTGTTTATTTTCCTCTGCCAAGACACAAACCTCCTTGTTGTAAATGTATAGTTATTGTTTACCGCTGTTGGTTAATTTATGTAAAAAAGTCGAAGAAACATTGGTGAGAAGAACTTTTATATTTTTGACCCACTAGAATGGAGTGTTTAGGACATTAAAAATCGGATATGAGACATTTTTTGTGGTGGGATTGGGTAAATTTTTGTCGAATCGGTGCATTGAATGCCATTTTTTAAGACATTGAGAGCATTTTATGAGACATTAAGGGGATTTTATAGGACATTGCCAATTTAATCATAAAAAAACTTACCAAAGATAATATCTTGGTAAGCTAACAAATTAATCTATTCAAATCTAACAATCTCTCCTGTTTTCGCATCCATACAGAAATTAACCTGTACATTTTCACCATCTATTTCTTGGGTGATGCCACCTCTATAAACCTTGCGAGCCTCTCCATTTAACTCTATCTCTTCAAGTTTCATCAATATCCATGACCCTGTGATTTGACCTTTTTCTTCAAACTGTTTCTTAACTTTCTTTAAGGCTAAGTCTGGAAATAACCATTTTTCTGTTACTTGTTTACCTACAATCGTGCCTACAGTAATTCCAACCGCAGCTGGTGCGATCAACTTATACCACTTCATTAAACCCTCTCCATTTTTAAATATTCTTACTGATATTATACGTTTCTTTCTATTAGAATAAAATATCTTTCATATAGATTGGAATAATTCGTGCTTTTTCGATAAAATAGAGTAGGAACTAATAAGATCGGAGTGATACATAATGAAACAAGATACGCTAGACATGTTCAAGACGTTAACAGAATTACCTGGTGCGCCAGGACATGAACATCAAGTACGTAACTTCATGAAGCTAGAATTAGAGAAGTATTCAGATGACATCATTCAAGATCGACTAGGCGGTGTATTCGGCGTTCGCCGTGGAGATGGCCCCAAAGTAATGGTAGCGGGCCACATGGATGAAGTTGGATTTATGGTGACGCAAATTACTAAAAACGGAATGATTCGTTTTCAACCATTAGGTGGTTGGTGGAACCAAGTGTTACTAGCACAGCGCGTTCAAGTTATCACTGATGAAGGCCCGATCCCTGGTGTTATTGGATCGATTCCACCTCATAACTTAACACCTGAGCAACGTAAAAAGCCAATGGACATTAAAAATATGTTAATCGATATTGGTGCTGATGATGAAGAAGATGCTAAGAAAATTGGTATCAAACCAGGTCAGCCAATTTTACCTGTATGTCCATTTACACCAATGGCAAACGACAAGAAGATCATGGCAAAAGCATGGGATAACCGTTATGGTTGCGGTCTTTCTATTGAACTGTTAAAAGAGTTACAAGGTGAGACATTAAACCATGAGCTATATTCTGGTGCAACCGTTCAAGAGGAAGTAGGACTAAGAGGTGCACAAGCTGCAGCGAACATGATTAAACCTGATTTATTCTTCGCCTTAGACGCATCGCCTGCTAATGATATGGAAGGTAAAGATAAAGAATTTGGCCACTTAGGCAAAGGTGCGCTCGTTCGAATCTTTGACCGTTCAATGGTGACGCATCGTGGTATGAGAGATTTTGTACTAGATACAGCTGAGTCAAAAGATATTCCATATCAGTACTTTATTTCTCAAGGTGGAACAGATGCAGGTCGTGTACACATTTCGAATGATGGTGTACCATCTGCAGTAATTGGCGTTTGCTCGCGTTATATTCATACAAGCTCATCAATCGTTCATGTTGATGACTACGCAGCAGCAAAAGAATTACTCGTCAACTTAATTAAGCAAGTCGACCAAACAACAGTAGATACCATCAGACAGAATGGTTAAGATATAGTGCCAAACTGAGGTGAGGTTTCGCCAAAGTGAGCTGAGGTTTCGCCAAAGTAAGGTGAGCGCGACGAGCGTTCATCGAAGCAGGTTACAGAAACTTTGAGAGCACAAAAAAAGAGAGATGACCACTTAGTCATCTCTCTAATCATGCTTATTTATAATAGTATTCTAGTACTTGAAGAGCTTGATCTAGGTTCTCAACGGTTATGGTTGCTTTGTTAGATAACTCTTTCAATGGATGGATCAATTTTTCAGGACGTACAAGAATTAATGGTTTGTTTAACCCAATCGCAATTCCGGCGTCCATTGCTGTATTCCACTGTTTGTAAGATTCTCCAAATAGTGCAATCACAGCATCCGCTTTATTCATTAAAATATCCGTTCTGAAGTTATTAACACTTGCACCTACATCGTCACGATATTTTTGATTAGGTTGCTCACCTAAAATTTTCTCACCGATATCATCTGATAAATCGTGTTCTTCTTGAGGACCTGTAAATTGAATATCTAAATTTTTGTCTGCAGCTTTCTTTTTAAGTTGTTGACGCCAATCATCATGAATTTGTCCTGCTAAATAAATGTTTAGACTCATAGATTCGATACCTCCAAGACTATTATTCTATCTATTTATCATCTAATGAAAGAAAAGTTTTGTCAAATAATTCAAAATAGGGGAGAGAGAAAGTGTATTATAAAAGATTATGGTTAGCGTTTATGACCCTGATGGGTGTACTGCTACTTTCAGGGTGCCTTAGTTCTGAAGAAGATACTTTAGAAGAAACGAATAGTATCGTGAAAGAAGAGTTTTTATCAGATTTAGAGGTTGAACGAAATTTTAAATCGAATGATTTTGAAATGTATAAGCCTGACTCACTTGAATTTTCAGAGGCGCGTGGATCAAACTTGATTTTCTTTGAAGGTGAACAACCATACATATTATTTGTAAATGAACTAGAAGCACCAAATAGCAAATGGTTCTATGATGACTTAAAAGAGAGAGAAGAAGAGCTTCATTTAAGAACATTTGAAACGGACGATCGTTTTGCTTATTACAGTGTAGAAGAAAAAGAAGAAGAACATTATGAAGTGCAAGTTGGAATTGGTGGTATAAAAATGGCAACCAGAACTGAACTCAACAACTTAAAAGAAGATGTTCAAGAAATGATTAAGATGGTTAAATCAATCGATGCGAAATAGTCGGAGGATCTATAATCATGAAAGAGTTTTTGAAACGAAAAGGTGTAGACATTAGCTTTCAAGCATATGCGATTACGGCGTTAAGTTATATGGCTTTAGGTTTGTTTGCTTCTTTAATTATTGGGGTTATTATTCAAACAATCGGAACCGAAATTCCATATGCGCCTGACTTTCTAGTTGAAGCGGGTGGCTATGCCATTCAAGGAGGCGTCTATGGTGGTGCGATTGGTGTTGCCGTTGCTTATGGATTAAAAGCTCCACCACTAGTTATGTTCAGTGCATTATTTGCAGGATCATTCGCAGCGCACCCAGATTTCATCAACTCTGGTCCTGCAGGTAGTTTCATAGCAGCCTTATTTGCGATTGAAATTGGAAAATTAGTCAGTAAAGAAACAAAAATCGATATTATTGTCACGCCCTTTGTGACAATTGTGGTTGGATATTTTGTCGCGAAAATTGTAGGTGTGCCAATTGCGGAGTTCTTAACGGCATTTGGTAATGTAATCGAATGGGCGATAGAGTTGAGACCATTTTTAATGGGAATAATAGTTGCTGTCTTAATGGGACTAGCTTTAACAGCGCCGATTTCTAGTGTAGCCATCGCGATTATGCTTGATCTTGGAGGATTGGCTGCAGGGGCTGCGACAGTAGGCTGCGCTGCTCAAATGATTGGATTTGCGATAAGTAGTTATCGGGAAAACCGTTTCAGCGGCGTTATTTCACAAGGCCTAGGAACGTCCATGCTTCAAGTAGCTAACATTATGAAGAACCCAGCGATTCTCATACCGCCGACTGTTGCAGGAGCAGTGCTTGCGCCGGTTTCCACAGTTTGGTTACAGCTAGAGAACAATGCTTACGGTGCTGGAATGGGAACAAGTGGTTTAGTAGGACCAATCATGACTTTAGAAACAATGGGCTTTACCCAGGAGATTTTTTGGACAATAGTCATTTTGTTCTTTGTAGCTCCAGCGATTATCAGCCTATTGATCTCTGAATGGTTACGTAAAAAAAAGATTATAAAGTTCGGAGATATGAAGTTAGACGTATAACATGTTAGCATGGCCATAAAGGGGTCATGCTTTTTTCTTAGCTGATAAAATGGTAAAATAATGGCTAGTGTGGCTTTCGTAAAGGAGGCGAAAAAGATGAAGATGACATCTATTAAAATGAAACGTAAATTAGAGGAACGTTTTAACCATGAAGAGTGGCAAACACACTTTAATCGTGATGAAGATACATTTCGAGTTGAATGGAAAGAGAGTAAAGAAGGGGTTACCATTTCATTACCAGGCGTTATTTCGAAATGGGAAAACCGAGGAGAAGAAGCACTTGATGAAATCGAGAACCATATCAAGGAAGCTTTAAAGATTATGAACGAGGAACAAACGTTAGAAGGTAAAGAGGCTAATATTTTTCCGGTTATTCGTTCAGGATCTTTTCCTAAAGAATCGAATAATGGTGAGAAGTTAATCCACCATGATCATACAGCGGAAACGAGAATTTACTACGCGTTAGACTTAGGTAAATCTTATCGATTAATAGATGAGAAAATGCTTAAGCAAGAAAATTGGGAAGAAGACCGCGTTAAAGAAGTGGCGATGTTTAATATTAGACGCCGCTCAACAGACATGAAGTCTGATGAGGTAGCGGGTAACACCTTTTATTTCTTATCATCTCAAGACGGATATGATGCTAGTAGAATTTTAAATGAAGCGTTATTAGAAGAGATGGCAAGTAAAGTTGAAGGTGAATTAGCTGTTGGGGTGCCGCACCAAGACGTTTTAATCTTTGTTGATGTAAAAAATAAAACAGGTTATGATATTTTAGCACAGATGATGATGCAGTTCTTTGCAGAAGGACAGATCCCAATTACATCATTACCATTTATTTATGAAGATAAAAAACTCGAGCCCATCTTTATATTAGCTCAAAACAAACCAAAGGATAAGGAGTAGAGGACCATGCAATTTGTCTATAACAAACAAGGAATCGGTGATGTATTAATCATTACATTGGACCAAAAAGAGGCTGACGTCATTCATAAAAACCACGGTGATGTTACAAGACTCTTAGATGAAGAAGGTCAAATTGTTGGTTATAATATCTTTAACGTGTCTAACTATATGTCGTTAGATGGTCAGGGACCAATTGAAGTGACAGAAGAACTGGTAGCTAAGGTTAAAGATATTTTTTCTAAAAATGGTGTTCAAGATGAATTAAATGTTGATTTATCACCTAAGTTCGTTGTTGGTTATGTTAAAGAAATCGCACCTCACGAAAACGCATCAAAATTAAACGTTTGCCAAGTCGACGTTGGAGATGAGGAGCTACAAATTGTTTGTGGTGCACCAAATGTCGACCAAGGACAAAAAGTTGTTGTCGCAAAAGTAGGTGCGATGATGCCAACTGGTATGTTAATTAAAGACTCTGAACTAAGAGGTGTTGAGTCTAGCGGCATGATTTGCTCAGCAAAAGAATTAAACCTACCCAAAGCTAGCGAGAAGAAAGGTATTCTAGTGTTAGACGACAGTTACGAAGTAGGAGCACCGTTTAATTTATATAAATAATGTTTAATAAATAATAGTTATTAGAGATGGCTGTCTCAGCAGTATCCTATTGACTTAGTGCTATGAACGCACTTTTAGAGACGCCTCTTAATCTCACGAAGATTTGAGGGAAATGCGATGAAAGAATTCACATTAAAACAACAAGGGAAAATCAAACGCTTAACTAACGAAACGTTCAAGTTTGATGAACGAGTTGGTGAAGGGTGGTTTTCAGCTGTTTACTTTTTGAAAACAAAGAAAATTGTAGAAGAACATTTAAGTGAAAATATTGTTACGATGCAATTTTTCCAGAAAAAAAATGATGCTGTATTATGCGGAACCGATGAAGCAATTGCGTTATTACATACGTTTGCCGATCATCCTGAGGATCTTGAAATTCACTCATTACAAGATGGGGATAAGGTTAGCCCATATGAATCAGTCTTAACTGTAACGGGGCCTTATCAGAACTTCGGTTATTTAGAAGGCATCATTGATGGAATTCTATCAAGAAGGACATCGGTTGCAACAAACGTTTATAAAGTGGTTAAGGCTGCGAAATCAAACGGCAGTGATAAACCTGTGATTTTTATGGGAGATCGTGATGATCATTACACGCAGCAAGCTGGTGACGGTTATGCGGCCTATATTGGTGGCTCAACTGCCCAAGCAACTCACGCTATGAATGAATGGTGGGGTAAGCAAGGGATGGGCACCATGCCTCACGCTTTAATCCAAATGTTTAAAGGGGATATCGTCAAGACTGCTTATGCTTATAAAGAAACATTCCCAGACGATGATTTGATTGCATTAGTTGATTACAACAATGATGTTATTACTGATTCGTTAAGGGTTGCGCGTGAGTTTGGCAACGAGTTACAAGGGGTAAGAATTGACACATCTAAGAACATGGTCGATCAATATTTCTTCAGAAACCCTCAAATTATGGGCTCCTTTGACCCAAGAGGTGTGAATCCAGAATTGGTCTTTGCACTTCGTGATGCACTAGACCAAGAGGGATACCACCACGTTAAAATCATGGCAAGTGGTGGTTTTAACGAAGAAAAAATTCAACGCTTTGAATCAATGGGTGTACCTGTTGATATGTATGGCGTTGGAAACAACCTATTGAAGATCAACATTGGTTTTACTGGTGATAATGTTAAGTTGAACAACGAGGACGAGGCTAAAGAAGGCCGCCGTTTCAACTATAATCCAAGGCTTGAAAAAGTTGATTACCCTGTAAATCAAGATTGATTGTCGTAACGGCAATCAATCTTTGTTTTTTGTTATAGCGATGATGCGAATGTCTCATAAAATGTAGGCAATGACTCATAAAACCCTTAAAATTACTTATAAAATTAATTTAATGCATCGTTTCAACAAATTTCGTGTCTCATAAATGAATACTGATGTCCTAAAAATTTTTGTATTTGGGTCAAAAGTCATTAGTGATGATCGAATTAATATAAATATGAGAGATTATTGTTATAAATCATACATAATGGGGTAAAGGTCTCTGACACCATTTTAAAATTCGATTACGACTATAATGTTTAATGTATTTATCAATGTTTTCTGCTATAATGTATAAAAGCAAAATGAATTTATTATGCATATATTATACACAGGATGATAGATATAAGCGGAGGTTCGATTAATGCCGACTTACCATTTCATTGGAATAAAAGGAACCGGAATGAGTGCTCTAGCACAAATTTTGCATGATTCCGGAGAACACGTACAAGGTTCAGATATAGAGAAGCACATTTTTACTGAAGATGCACTAAGAGAGAAAAATATTCGAATTTTACCATTCGATGAAGCTAATATTACTGAAGGCTTAACCATTATTGCTGGTAATGCTTTTAATGATGAACATGAAGAAATTGTTAAAGCAAAAGAGTTAGGTTTAGATTTTTATCGTTATCATGAATTTTTAGGCGAATGGCTAACTAAGTTTACAAGTATCGCCGTGACAGGTGCTCATGGGAAAACGTCGACAACAGGGTTATTAGCCCATACGTTAAAACATAATGTACCAACATCTTACTTAATTGGTGATGGAACAGGTCATGGACACCCAGAGAGTCAATATTTTGTGTTTGAGGCTTGTGAGTATCGCAGACATTTTCTAGCCTATAATCCAGATTATGCGATTATGACGAATATTGATTTTGATCACCCGGATTACTTTAGAAGTGTTGATGATGTCTTTGATGCGTTTCAATCAATGGCAATGAATGTTGAAAAAGGAATCATTGCTTGTGGTGATGATGAGTATTTACAACAGATTCAGGCAAAAGTACCAGTTGTTTATTACGGGTTCACAGAAGGTAATGATTTTCAGGCGAAAAACGTTAAGGAATCAGAAGAAGGAACGACTTTTGATGTATATGTAAGAAGTACTTTCTACGATACATTCACAATACCACAGTATGGTAACCACAGTGTGTTAAATGCATTAAGTGTCATTGCACTTATGCAGTATGAAAGCTTCACGTCACAGCAAATTAGTCACCTGAAATCATTCCCAGGTGTGAAGCGTCGTTTTACTGAAACTGAGTGGAAGGATGGGCAGATTCTAATTGATGACTATGCACATCATCCTAAAGAAATCGAAGCAACGATTGATTCAGCTAGAAAGAAGTATCCTGAAAAAGAAGTCGTGGCAGTTTTTCAACCACACACGTTTACAAGAACAAAACAATTTATCGATGAGTTTGCTGAAAGCTTATCCAAAGCAGATCACATTTATTTATGCGATATTTTCGCATCTGCTCGTGAAAAATCCGGAAACTTAACGATTGATCATTTGAAAGAAAAAATTGATGGCGCCAAATTATTAAATGAAGGCGAAACAACGGTCCTTCAACAGCATGGAAACAGCGTGTTGTTATTCATGGGCGCTGGAGATATTCAAAAATATGAAGAAGAGTTTAAAAAGTTAGCTTAATGATCAACCAGGGGTAGAACGATTAGCTCCTGGTTATTTTCTGTTAAAGAGGTGATACATATGTCTAAAAGTACAACTTGTGCAGTTACATTAGAATTTTATCAAGATAAACATCGCTCAGGTTTGAGTGATTATCATTTATCAGATGAACAGAATAGATATGCTTCCAAAGCTTTAGATGCGTTAGAGCAATGTTAAGCTGATCCAACGCGACATCCAAATTACTCATGAAAAAGGCTGCCGAACTCATTCCGGCAGCCTTTAACTATTATTTTAGTTGATCTGGATTAAGTACTTCTAACTCAGGAAGGACGAAGCGGCCGTCTTTTCTAACTAGCTCGCCATCGAAATACATTTCGCCTCCACCGTAATCTTCACGCTGGATGCACACCATATCCCAATGGATTGATGAGTCGTTACCGTTATAAGCATTGTCATAAGCTTGGCCAGGTGTGAAATGGAAGCTTCCGTCGATTTTTTCATCAAATAAAATATCTTTCATTGGGTGTAAAATATATGGGTTAATGCCGATTGCAAATTCTCCTATATAACGAGCACCTTCATCTGAATTGAATACCTCATTGATTCGTTCAGTGTCATTGGCTTTAGCGTCCACAATTTTACCGTTTTCAAACGTCAACTGTACGTTCTCAAAAGTAAACCCTTGATAAGGTGATGGCGTGTTATACGTTAGCGTTCCGTTGACAGAGTCTTTTACAGGCGCCGTGTATACTTCTCCATCTGGAATGTTCATTTGACCTGCACATTTTATTTTCGGAATGTCTTTAACCGAGAATTTTAAGTCTGTGCCTGGACCTTTGATATGAACTTCATCTGTTTGTTCCATTTTCTTAACAAGCGCGTCCATGGCTTTGTCCATTTTTGCGTAGTCTAATGTACAAACATCGAAATAGAAATCTTCGAATGCTTCCGTACTCATGCTCGCTAGTTGCGCCATCGATGCGTTTGGGTAACGAAGGACGCACCATTTTGTTTTAGGTACGCGAATATTTCGGTGCACACGACCAACCGTTTGACCGAATAATTTATTGTTTTCACTTGGTACGTCAGATAACTCATTAATGTTGTCACCAGAACGAATCGCAATGTATGCATCCATATCTTCCATTACAGTTGATTCGTATTTCTCCCAAGCTTTTAGTTGTTCTTCGTTAGCACCTTTTAGTAAAGAGCGCATGACTTTAGGATCCTTAAGTTCTACAAAAGGATGCCCACCTGCTTCGTATGCTTTTTCAATAATTGCAGATACTAATTCTTGTTGGAGGCCAGTGTTTTCAATTAAAAGTTTCTCGTTTTTCTCTAACTTTACCGAGTAATTAACGAGAAGGTCTGCTAATTTATCAATTCTAGGATCTCTCATATGTATTACCTACTTTCATATAAATTGATTTATAAGAATATTTTATCATATTTGTTTAAACAGATGGTAAAAGGTTGTTTGACAATGAAGTAATTCGGGTATAGATTAGAATAAAGAAGATATAGGAAGGTGTGAACATTATGAATCTGCTACATATTTCAGCTTTGGTTGCAGCAGTCGCTTTTTTAATACTCGTCATTTATATTTCCTATACGCTTATATCGGTACGTAAGACGTTTCATCACGTAGCGAACACAGTTGAGGGTATTGAGAAGCAAATGCAAGGAATTACACATGAAACAACGGAATTATTGAAAAAGACGAATCATCTGGCAGAGGACATATCTGAAAAAACAGATAAAGTGAATATTTTATTCGACGGTGTTAAAGGAATTGGTTATACTGTGCAGGATTTTAACCAATCTTTGCAGAAATTATCAGATGAGTTAAAATTACAAGCTAATGAACACGCTGAGAAAACTACCCAGACGATTAAATGGGGTGAAGCAGCGATTCATCTTTGGAAAAAGTATAAAGAAAATTAATTAATTATGAGGAGGAATTGTATTATGACTAACGAAAAAGAAGTAAAAAATAATGAGGAAAACATCAACAGCAAAGACTTTTTAATCGGTTCTTTAATTGGTGGGATTGTAGGGGCTTCAGTTGCATTACTATTTGCACCAAAATCAGGACGTGAAATGAGAGAAGATCTTAACACAGGTGCTCAACAAGTTCGTGAACGTGCTAATGAGTGGAAAGATGTTGCATATGAAAAAGGGACCGAGTGGTCATCTCAATTACAAGAGAGAAGTCGCGATTTATCTGATCGAGTGAAAGATAAAACTGGGGAACTTCAAGATCGCGTGAACCAATTTAAAGAAGAGAAGTTAAATAAAGAAAATAAAGAAGCTTTAGAAGTTGCTGAAGCGATTGAAGAAGCTGCTGAAGAACTTGAACGTTTAGAAGCAGACCAAGCTTATGAAGAGGCAGTTCATAAAAACTAAAGAACGGTTATACTAAAGGTTGTTGGTAATCATGCCAACAACCTTTTATACCATTATAAGGAGTTTTTGATCATGAAGGAACTAACATCCGTTGAAGAATTTAAAGAGACACTAGAAGCAAATGACCAAATCGTTTTATTCAAGCATTCTCTCACATGTCCTATTAGCAGTGAAGGGAAAGGCCAAGTAGAGAAATTTGATGAGAGCCATGATGTTCCAACGTTTATTATTCATATTCAAAATAATCGTGAACTATCCAATTACGTCGCAGAACATTTTAATATCAAGCATGAATCACCACAATTGTTCTACATTAAAAATGGACAAGTCGATTTCCACGCTTCTCATTTTGATATTACAAGTGAGAAGATTGAACAAGCTGTACAATAGGCGTTTTGTAGCTTTCTGAGTACGACTTCTTATTTTAGATAATAAAACCGGAAATTAGATAATAAAAATTTCATTTTAGATAATAAAACTCAAAAATAGATAATAAATCACTCATTTTAGATAATAAAACTCAAAAATAGATAACAAATCACTCATTTTAGATAATAAAACCGAAAATTAGATAATAAATTACTTCCCTGCTCCATTAGAAAACCCCAAAGCTCAACGTTAATTGAGCTTTGGGTTTGTTGTTTTTTTAAATTCAATTGATAACTGATCCCCGTCGCTAATTTCTTCTATAAATCCAACCTCTGTGTTGTTTTTAATTAACTTAAATCGAGTTCCTTTTAGCTGGTTTAAATCAAGTTTTATATGCCTGAAAATATCTTGAAAAATAAAAGGCTCGTCATTTAGTTTTTCAAAAACAATCGTGTCATTTGGATAAACTAGTGATTCACGTTTCACTTTCTCTCCGTTACGATAAACGTTGACTAAGTTTTTCGTTAATTGAACAGGTTGATTATTAAAATGCACAGTGATCAAATGGTCTTGTTTCTCATTTAAAGATGATAGTAATTCATCTATTGTTATTGTTTCATGGCGCTTTAATTCTAGGTGGTCGTTATTTTTAATTTCGTCTGTTAATCTCAATGGGCGTCCTTTTCTAATCACCTCAACCATTTGATTGAATAACTTGTACTCATGTTGGTTCAGACGAACTCTAAATGGGTGAAATTTATAAGTTAATTCTTCCATTCCACAATACTTTAAAACGTCCTCTAATGTCATTGACGGATTACAAATGATACGATCGCCATCAGATAAACGGTGAGTTGCAGGAACGGTGGCGCCATTTACCGAAACAGGCATTGGGATCTGATAAGTGTCTTGATTAATTTGTACTTGTAGTTCTGGTAAATCACCTAAAACATCTTGAACGGTATATTCGGGTGTCGTTCCGTCTATTCCTTTGATGACTTCTAGTTCATCATTGTGCTTGATTGTATCTTGAACGGAAGCTTCTTGACCGTTGATTTTTATAGTAGGAGCTGTGCCAAGTGTTCCTGGCAATGTGATATCCTTACCATTTAAATCAATCATTATAGCCATACCAGGTTTTCCGTACAATTTATTTAATTGAATACCTGCAGCCAATAAACAATCCCCAATAGTTAACTGTTTTAAATCAAAAAGTCTAATCGTACGTTGATTAACCGTTACACTAATGTATTTAACTGGATTTTGTTTGGCTGCAATCGCAATGCCAATAGGTGTGATAAATTCTGGACTATTTGGTAATTGATTACGATCCGTTAACGATTGAATCGCGTCAATACCTCTAATTGCGACCCTATTTTCAGGTAAACTTAATTGTTCAGCGAGTTTTTTAGGTAATTCGGGTGTTAGGCTACCACCACCCACTAACATAACAGCTTGAGGCGGTTTCTCGTTTAGTTGTAAAATTTCATTACTGATTGATTGAGCTAATTGACTAATGGACTCATCAACTTCTCTTACGATTTCTTCATACTCAAATTGATGTGCAATGCCTAATATGTCTTCAAAAGTAACGGTTGATTGATTGTTTAATGCCCTTTTAACTTCTTCAGCTCGATGGAAATCTAGTAAAAACTTCTCACTAACAGCTTCCGTGATTTCATCGCCAGCTTTTGGAACCATGCCATACGCTGTGATTGTTCCTTCTTTTGTAATCGCAATATCACTCGTTCCAGCTCCAATATCGACTAGTGCCACATTTAAACGTCTCATTGACTCTGGAATTAAAACTTGGATTGCTGCAATAGGTTCAAGGGTTAAAGCATCCATCTCTAAGTCAGCACGCTTTAAAGCTGAAAGTAGAGAATCAACAACGACCTTTGGCAGGAAGGTTGCGATAATTTCTACTTTAGCCGTGTCTCCTTGTTGGTCAACTAATGAACCGATTTCTGAACCATCTAAGTAATAGTGTAAAACAGAATATCCCACACAGTAATAATTCGTCATCTCATTAGATTCTTCTTCTTCAGCTAATTTATATTGAGCTTGCTGAACAGCTGTAAGTTCTAAATGTAGGATATCTTCATTAGTCATAAGTGGTTGTTCTAGGATGGTTGTCTCATAATGAGCACGTTTTGTTTTGAGAGCTCGTCCAGCTGCTGCCACGCATACTTTAGTTAACGGTCCATGCTTTGCTTCTAACTTAGCCTTAACTTTCGAGATGACATTAGAAACCTTTAATATATTATGGATCTGCCCGTCTAACATGGAACGTTCTTCATGTTCTTCTGCTATGATATCTAAGACTTTATAGTGTTGATCGGTTTGTTCTAGCATAATCCCCACAACACTTCTAGTTCCTATATCTAAGGCAAATAGTTTTTGGCTCACATGAATTAACCCCTTTTATGATGGATTAAATGACAATTCTTCTATGGTCATTTATAATACTAGGAAGAATATAGTTAAAGTTAATGTACCATAAAAATAGATTTCACAAAACTAGGGGAGGATTCATCATGAGTGCCAACCGATTGGATGAATTAAGAAATGAAGTTGACCAAGTCAATTTACGCATATTAGATTTAATTAACCGTCGTGGTGACTTGATTAAACAAATCGGCGATATAAAAACGGAGCAAGGAATTAATGTTTTTGACCCGATTCGAGAACGAGAAATGCTAGACCTTATTTTAAAGAATCATGATGGGCATTTCGAATACTCGACAATCGAACATTTATTTAAGGAAATTTTTAAAGCAGCAAAAGAGTTAATTGAAGAGGATCAATTAAATGCACTTTTAGTTTCAAGGCAAAAGAAACCAACAGACACAATAGTTAAGATTGGTGAAGATATTCAAATTGGTAATGGACATAGAGAATTTGTATTTGGTCCGTGTTCGGTTGAAACATATGAACAAGTTGATGCTGTCGCAGAAGCGATTAAACAAGAAGGGTTAACCATGATTAGGGGTGGTGCCTTTAAACCAAGAACGTCTCCGTATGATTTCCAAGGCTTAGGAGTCGAAGGGCTGAAGATCCTCAAAGAGGTTGGGGACAAGCATGGATTAAAAACGGTAAGTGAAATCGTAAATCCAAAAGATATTGAACTTGCTCATAACTATGTTGATGTGATCCAAATTGGAGCAAGAAATATGCATAACTTTGAATTATTAAAAGAAGCGGGTAGAGCGAGTAAACCGATCTTTCTTAAGCGTGGCTTAGCTGCGACCATTAATGAATTCATAAATGCAGCAGAATATATTATTTCACAAGGTAACGGGCAAATCATTTTATGCGAGCGAGGTATTCGCACGTATGAAACAGCCACACGTAATACATTAGATATTACAGCCGTACCAATTTTGAAAAAAGAAACACACTTACCCGTATTTGTTGATGTGACGCACTCAACTGGACGTAGAGATTTATTATTACCTGCAGCGAAGGCAGCACTCGCTATTGGAGCTGATGGCGTCATGGCTGAGGTTCATCCAGACCCTGCAACTGCACTATCTGATTCGCAGCAACAAATGGATATACCAACTTTCCACTCATTTATTAATGAGTTACGTCAATAACAGGAATACTATTTATAGTATTTCTGTTTATTTTGTGAATGAAAAAGAACAGTTTGCTTATAGACTTCTGTTATTGTTGATAGAATTTTTAGAATGTCGTATGCTAACAATAATAAGAAAAGCGCAAGCGCCCGTTTATTTACCCAGGTTGGGAGAACTGCGCTGGACAAGACTGATTAAGAAAGAAAAACGGGTTTTTTATAAGTGAAATTTATATAAATAGAATAACGGTGCGAAGTGAGGGATTTCAATGAGTGTAACAATTTATGATGTAGCAAAAAAAGCAAACGTATCCATGGCTACTGTATCAAGAGTGATCAATGGAAACACAAATGTAAAACCAACGACGAGAAAAAAGGTATTAGCGGCGATTGATGAGTTAGGCTTTAGACCGAATGCTGTAGCAAGAGGATTAGCAAGTCGAAAGACAACATCTGTTGGGGTGATTATTCCTGATATTTCTAATATGTTCTTTGCTGAACTAGCTCGAGGTATTGAGGATATTGCTACGATGTATAAATACCACATAATTTTAAGTAGTTCGGATCAAAATTTAAATCGAGAATTAGACTTATTTGACAATATGTTAGAAAAACAGGTTGATGGAGTCATCTTTATGGGTGGGTCAGTATCTGAGGAGCACGTTAAAGCATTTAGAAACTCAAATATACCAGTCGTATTAGCGGCTACAGTAGATGAGTCAAATGAAATTCCATCCGTAAATATTGATTACTATTCTGCTATTCAAGATGCCGTCCATCATTTAGTGGAAGAAGGAAACCACAAATCAATTGGTTATGTATCAAATAATACAGGTTCTAGTATTGAACGTTCTAAGATTCAAGGGTTTAAAGATAAGCTAGAAGACCACAAGATTCAAGTGCCTAATCATCTAATTTATGAAGGTGACGACACGTATCAAGCTGGTCTTAAAGCAGCTGAGTACTTCTTAGGACTTGATGAATCACCAAGTGCAATTATGACATCTTCTGATGAAATGGCATTAGGTGTTGTACACGGAGCACAGGACAGAGGAGTTAAAATACCTGAGGATTTATCTGTTGTTGGGTTTGATAATACAAGATTATCCGTCATGGTACGTCCAGAATTAACTACTGTTGTCCAACCAATGTATGATATTGGAGCTGTGTCCATGCGACTATTAACTAAATTATTGAAGAATGAAGAGGTTAGCGAAGACCAAGTAGTTTTACCGCATAGAATTATTAAAAGAAGCTCAACAAATCATTAATCCATCCGATAATAAATATATAGACAATTTTCTACATTAGGGTGAGAGGTTAATGAAAAAAAGAGATATATTGACACCAATCGGCATAGCACTTGGCGCAACCATGATTTTAGTGGGGATTTACTTTAACAGTGGGATGGATGGTTTCACGACCTTTTTACAATTATCTTCATTTATTATTGTATTAGGTGGTTTGACAGGAGCATTACTGATTAATTTTAATCCAGCAGAAATGAAATTAATAGGTAAAGTATTCAAAGAAGCGTTTAGTAAGTCGGATCATAATTTAAAAGAACTAATTCAATTATTTATTCATTTGTCTGAAAAAGCCCGCCGAGAAGGCTTATTAGCATTAGAAAGTGAGCTTGAAGAGTTAGATGATGAGTTTATAAAAAAAGGTGTTTATTTGGCGATTGATGGTATTGAACCAGAGGTCATCAACGATATTATGAATGCAGAAATCACAGCAATGGAAGAGCGTCATAATAAGGGAAGATCGATTATTGAAAAAGCAGGGGAATACGCTCCTTCTTGGGGGATGATTGGTACGCTAATCGGTTTAGTGTTAATGCTTAATAACTTAACATCTCCTGAAACGATTGGACCGAGTATGGCTGTAGCTTTATTAACAACGTTTTATGGTATGGTTTTAGCCAACCTAGTGTTTATTCCAATTGCAGGTAAACTTTACAATATGACAGAAGAAGAAGTATTTATGAAGCAAGTGATTATTGAAGGTGTTATTGGGGTGCAATCAGGTCAGAACCCTAAGATTTTAGAAGAAAAGTTAAGCGCCTTTCTTCCAAATGAAGAGTTAAAAGATACAGAGGAACCAGAGGAAGAAGTCATTGGAGAGACTGCCAATGAATCTTAATCGTAATCGGAAAAAACGACCTAAAAAACAAGCACCTTTATGGATGGTCACTTATTCGGACATGGTTACACTCATTTTAGTGTTTTTTATTCTATTATTCTCAATGTCCCAAATTGATGCTGAGAAGTTAAAAACAGTAACGGAATCTTATCAACAACGCGTGATTTTTGATTATTATCCATCGCCTGTTGAATTTGAGCAATCAACAGATGTTCAGGATGATGAAGAGGAATCTGAAGACGTTACAGAAATTGATGAGCCAGAACAATTAACTGAAGAAGATTTTGAAGAAAGATTAGATGAGTTAGACCGGTTATTACAACAAATAGAAGAGTACATAAGAAATGAAGGATTGTCAGAAGTCATCTCGGCAACACGCACAGATGAAGGTGTCGTACTCGTTTTACAAGAGAATGTATTATTTGAATCAGGAGAAGCGGATCTGATTGGTGATGCGTTACCACTGCTTAATAAAGTGGCTACATTGCTTGATAATATCCCTAACTACGTGAAGGTAGAGGGACATACAGATCCAAGACCTATTCGAACAAGCCGGTTCCCATCTAACTGGGAGCTTAGTGGCGCAAGAGCCAGCAGTGTCGTTCGCTACTTTGTTGATGAAGAGGAATTAGATGAAACACGATTCCAAATTGCGGGCCATGCTGACACAAAACCAATTGTTCCAAATGATTCCAATGCCAACATGAAGAAAAATCGAAGAGTAGAGTTGATTATTTTAGAATCGGAAGATGAATAAAAAATAGCATCTGTAAATTTCTAACAAGTGAATCAGCAAAATATTAATCCAAACACTCGATTAATTCGAGTGTTTTTTTGTTACTAATAGTTCGTATGGATATTTATGTTAAAATGTAATTTGAGTTTGTGTTGACTTATACTTAGTTTAACTTGGCAAAATAGTTTGAGGTGGAAGATAATACCATCAAATAAAAGATTACCATAAAAAGGAATGCGGAGGTTTGCATGTGAAAAAAGTTAGCCAAGAAAACCAAGATTTGTCCATTAAATCCTTGGAATCGACTTTAAACAAACTTTCAAATGCTTATAATAGTATGACGGAAAAAGGTGCAAATACAACCCTTGTTAAAAAGAGACGAAATGCCGTAAAGATTGGGTTGGAGAGCCTCAAAGATACTTGGGGTAGGGGAGAGTTTTTCTTTGATGAAGAAAACATTTTGACTTCTAAAGATATTCTGCAGGGTATTATGCCATCAATAGAAAAAGAGATAGCAAAAGCAAAAGAGGGTAGTCCTCAAAGAACATTAAATGAGCGTCGTTTAACTGCAATTAAACTGGCAATTGAATCCTTGGAGAACCGTCTAAAATAATTCAATTCTGTGTTCTTAAGTGTAATTCTTTGATTAAGAAGCATTTCGTTATTCTGCCAACGGGATGTCATTTAGTGAGAAAAAAGTATAAAAGGTGGGCTTTGATGGGGAGTATGAGCATCGTAAATGTTATTTTAATTTTATTGGTATGGGTTGTTATTTTAGTAGTTTTTATAAAGCTATTTCAAAAACAGAGTGATAGGCCTAAAGTGTGGAAGGCAATCATTGCATTGCTAGTAGGGATGATTTCGTTTTCAATAGATTTTATGTTTTTAGATACGTTTTTTCAGTTTCCACTACTTCCTTTAGGGGTTATGGGTTTGTACTTAGCATTTTCTAATCGAAAACGATCGTTGGAACGTGTATCGACCTTATGCATGGGTATGCTTTATGGCGCTATTTGTATTTCTAATCGCAAATATTATAGCTGTACCAATTCAAAATCTAGTTTATCCTAAAGGCCAATTAAATACATATATTTCAGATGTGGAAGACGCTTCTATTATTCTAACTCATCCGTCGGGTGAAGAGGTCGGTTTGGATACACAAGTATTTGAAGGAGCTTTGGATGGAATGAAGCGTAAGTCCTTTAATAGTATAGAATGGTACAATTCGATCAGTAGTTTTGAAGGGGAAGAGCAAGATGAGCTCTTTTCGTATGTATTAAATGGAACGTCGTCAAAGTGGGGAAGTGGTGTTGATGGCATTATCTATATTGAAAGTGACGGTAAAGGATTACTCGTTACAACTCAACAAGGTGAACAACATTATTTTCGTTCAGATGACTCGCTTATAGAGGAGGGAGTCGATGAATAAAAAATGGATTTGGTTGATCGGTTTGTCGGTTATTATCACTTTAGGTGTTGGTTTTTGGTATTATTTCTCAAATCCGTCAGTTCTTCCGGAAGAAGATGAATTAGCAGAACAAATCAATGACATTTTCCCAGAAGCAAATGCTGAGACAATTCAAGATAAAATCAAATTAGACGAAGGGCACTATTATATCCCCTTCATCTCTAGCAGTAATCAATACGGAGCAAGTTATTGGAAATGGGAAAAACGCACATGGAAACCTTCTTATATTGATACTTTAGCTGATTCGATTGTTTGGAAGTTAGATCAAGATGATCCATCTAGCTATTATTTTGTTTGGAATTTACATCCTGATAATAAGATCAGCAAGGCTAATTTTTATTTGATTCGTGATCGTAACTACCAAGTTTCAATGGGAAAGCATCAGTATATGCCACAATTCCAGTTGTCTAAAGAAGAGGTTTTTGATGATACCTCTTATGGTGCAATAAAACTACCTAAAGCTTGGATTAATGTCATTTCTCAAACACATTCTGTTGAAGCTGTATCTGATTTTCCTTTAAACACTTCGATAATGAGAATGTACTTTGCTTGGACTGCTTATGACGAGGCGGGAGAAGAGGTATTTCCGGAACATAGTAATGGCAGTGGTTTTTCGAATGGTGGTATAGATTATGAATTTGTTCAGCTTATCAATGAATCGGAGTTAGAATAATAACAAGCGCTAATCTTTCTAAAAGGATTAGCGCGTTTTTTGTCGAATTGAGATGTAGAAGGGGAGAGGGACATGTTTTTAAAGAAGCGATTTGAACTAGATGTTGTCAATGGTGTTCATATGGCGAATGGTAAACTGTCATTCCAGGGCATTAACCTCAATGTACATTGTTTTTACATAGATGGCGTGTTGATTGATACGGGTTCGAGTTCATTAGAATCATATTTAAAACCGTATTATAGACAATTAGATATCGATCAAGTTGTGTTGACTCATTACCATGAAGACCATACTGGGTGTGCTGCTTTTTTACAAAAAGAACTAGACATCCCAATCTATATGAGTGATATTAAATTGGATTATTGCAAGAAGAAGGCTGATTATCCATTGTATCGTCAATTCTTCTGGGGGCGTCGAAAACCTTTTTGTGCAATCCCAATTGGAAACTCGTTTGAATCAAATCGAGCAACATGGGACGTGATTAAGACACCAGGGCATGCGATTGATCACGTTTCTTTTTTAAATAATGAGACAGGACAATTGTTTACAGGTGATCTGTTCATTAACGAAAAGACGAAAGTGGTGTTAAGAGAAGAGAATATTCCTCAATTAATTGACTCGATTAAGAGGGTATTAAACTATGAATTTGATGAGGTGTTTTGTTGCCACGCTGGCTATATTCGTGAAGGGCGTATGTTTTTAAACAGAAAGTTAGAGTTCTTACTAGATTTGAAACATCAAATATTAAAGTTAAACCAAGAAGGTAAGTCCATTGAAGAAATTAATCGGATTTTATTTCCGAGAAAATATCCCATTACAAAATTATCATTTGGTGAATGGGATTCTAGTCATATTGTGCGATCAATAATCGAGCAAACATGAAAAGTGGATGAGACAAAATATATTTTAATCTTGAAAAAGACGAATATTAGGAGTCGAGTTACTTCTAACATTCGTCTTTTATTTAGCTACGTCAAAATGCTTCGCTTTCCGCAGGCACGGCTTCAACTTCACCAAACTCACTCTCGTTCGGGTATTAAGGATGTTCGGCTAAGTTCGCAACATCCGTGTTGCAACGCCGAACTGACCCCCATCCTGTGGCCCCTCAGCTCGTGCTGTTCCTGCAGGAGTCTGCGCATTTTGACTACGCTAATAAACCAAATGATTCGTTTTTTAATTCAAATATTTTTCTTTTGTCAAAGTCTCTTTCTTTTACATATATTTCTGTTGGTTCGTAATGATTTGCAGGCACTTTTCTAATGATAATTTGTTTTTCTCGGTAATTTCAGGTTTACGTGGAATGTCACGATATATGTTCTTCTCATCTTGCCAATGAGTCGGCAAGGTAACCGGGCTTTTGTCTTGCCATTTCTCAAGCCATTCTTTAGGTAATTCTCCTGCCATTGTTTTTGATGTGGCTGCGATGTTCCAAACTTGTCCCCATGTGCGTGGCACGACTCGCCACATGTCATAGCCGCCTCCACCTAATGCGATCCATCTTCCTTCACAATACGTATGGGCGATTTCATGAGCTAACTTTGGAATGACTTCATATGTCTCCATCGTGCTACAAAGGTGAGTTAATGGATCGTATGCATGCGCATCAGCACCGTTTTGAGTTACGATGATATCTGGTTTGAAATACTCTGATACCTCTTTCATAGAACGCTCATATACCTCTAAGAATGATTCATCTTCTGTAAAAGCATCTAAAGGTATATTAAAAGAATAACCGTATCCTTCCATTCGTCCTCTCTCATTAGTGTTACCTGTACCTGGGAATAAGTAACGGCCTGTCTCATGAATCGAGAGGGTACAGACGTTAGGATCATCATAAAAAATCCACTGAACACCATCGCCATGATGTGCATCCGTATCGACGTAAAGGACTTTATAATCTGTATGTTCACGAATGTATTTAATCGCAATAGCTGCATCATTATAAATGCAGAAGCCAGATGCTTTTCTTACAAAACCGTGGTGTAAGCCACCACCAAGATTTACAGCGTGTTGGTATTCATTATTTAAAACAGCATCAACAGCTGTTAACGTTCCACCGACCAATAATGATGCAGCTTCATGCATGTTAGGGAAAATGGGTGTATCTTCTGTACCTATGCCATATTCTAACCCTTCACTTTCAGTTAACTTATTTTTTCCTGCACGTTTTACTGCATCGACATATCGAGGGTGATGAACACTTTCAATCTCTTCGTCTGTTGCCATTCTTGGTGCCCGTATTTGGTCATCGTGTAACGTGCCTGCAGCTTTTAATAGTTCATATGTTAACGTGACTCTTTGTTGGTCAAATGGGTGATCATCACGTAATTTATATGAGTTGAAGTCGTCTGAGTAGATGAAGACTGAGTTGCAACTCATGGTGACAACCCCGGAATATTTGGCCACAGAACTTCGTAACCTCGATTTTTTAATTCATCGATTAATGGCATAGGGTTCATCGTTTGAATTCTTAACACAATAATTTTTTGTGATCGATCTGCTTCATAAGGATAAATAAAAACAGAAGATATATTAATTTTTCTCTCCCCAATAATATGGGTGATTTCAGGTAACATTCCTGCTTTATTCGGCACTTTAATCTCAATCTGAGAACTTTGTTCATGAATGCCTGTTAATTGAATTAATGTATATAATAAATCTTTCTCTGTCACAATTCCGACTATTCTATTGTCCTTAGTGACAGGAACGCAAGCGATTTCATGTTCGTAGAAAATAGATGCAATTTCCTCTATGAAGTCTAAAGGATGAACTGTAATAACAGGACTTGTCATAATTGAACTTACTTGGTGATTTAAAGTTTCTTGGTTTTGATTTTTCTCTAATGTGGATGGTGCAGCATCTCTGATGTCTCGGTCGGAAATAATACCAACAACGCTGTTAAACTCATTAACGATTGGAATGTGTCTTATATGATGCTCATTTAATAGCTCTAATGCTTGTTTGATTGTATGGTGTGGTTCTAAGGTGATGACGTCTTTTTTCATAATCTCTTCTACTAACAACTGCTTCACCTCTTTTACATAAATAAGTCATTTCGCCCCATAAATCTTAAAGAATCAAACGTTTTAATAGATTCATCGGGGACATTCTTTCCAATGCGAACCAGTAAACAATTGGCCGGATGAGAGATGATTTCAGGGTCATCTGTCGACATTGGTTTTAATCCGCCGTAACCCATCATCGTTTCCATTAACTTTCGATATTCCCACACATTTAAACCTGTTGATTTCATATCCCAATGCCAATAATACTCAGTTGTAATAACAATATAGTTCTCCATTTGTTCATCCATCATGGAAACTTTTAGAATAGTAGAGCCTACTCCTAGGCCTCGGTAGTCATGGGAGACTTCAATAGCACCAAGCTCTAATAAGTCATCCATTTTAATCGTAGACCATCTTTCTAGAGGATCTGGATGTAAAAAAGTAGCATAACCGATAATTTTATCCTTATCACGAGCTATAATAATACGGCCCTCTGGAAAGTCGGCAATTGATTTGATGGCGTCGTATTGTTTCTTAGGTGGTCTGAATGCCTTTAATCCTTCATCAAAATAATACTGTTCTAAATCTTCAGAACTAACAGGGCCTTCGACTATAACGATTTGGCCATTCTTTTTAATTTCTTGACTATGATATTGTTTAGGATGTTCCAACTCGTCACCACCTAATTAGCCTTTTTAATACATCATCCTCTTAAGTATAACATGTTTTTAATCGGATAAAAAAAGACAAATAGAGCGAATTTGCTCTATTTGTCTACTAGTTAAAAGAGTAAGTGTCTATAGTGGTGAGTTGAGTCTAAGAAAGCGGTAGAGTCATCATTGTTGCTGTCATCTTCATTGTCGTCCTCATTACCATTGTTATCTTCGCCGCCATTATCTTCACCTTCGTTATCGTCATCATTACTTCCGCCGCCATTATCTCCACCATTACCATTGCCTTCATCTTCTTTATCGTCATTATCTTTGTCTTTATCCTTATCCTTATCTTCGTCCTTATCTTTTTCCTCGTCTTCTTCATCTTCTGGTTCCTCAATGGTTCCATATGTTATTGATGAAGAAAAGTCTGATTCATGGCCGTAAAAGTCGACAGATTTAACCGCATAGATTCGATTATTTGAAACTTTAACACCAGGTTCTTTAGTGTCATCAATTAATTCAAATTCTGCATCTTCGGCATCCTTCATGTAAACACGGTATCCGATGACATCTCCACCTTGTTCACTCCACGTTAACGTTGATCCGTTCATTTGAACTCCACGTGGTGCAGAAGGAGCACCGTCATCTTCAGGAGGTCCGTCTTCTGGAACAACCAGATTTTCAAAGGCTTCATTGTCAGGGACTAATTCACTAATATCCTCAATATCATCCCAACCTTGTTCTTCCATGAAACCTGGTTTTAGGAAGAATCCTTCTTCAACAAACTCTTCAGGTGTTTGATCAATGGCTTCGTAATACTCATCGCCAATTTGAACATATTGACCATCAGTTACACTATCGTCTGCTTTACTTGGTACATGATTGACGTTGAATAAATCCGTTTTTACTAATCCTAACTCACGACATTCATCACTTGGTAATAAACCTGATAGTTGACAATAGCTTCTAGAAACAATACCTCCAGGACTTTGATGACGCTCTTGAGGAGCCATCAGTTCCGGATTAACTTCTGTAGCGGCATTGACTAACTGTGCCCAGAAACCTAAGTTACGACTACTGTAACTAATACAACCAGAGCAGCCTACATCGAGGTTCATATAATTTTCTCGTTCAGAATCAGAGACTGTTCCATCTCCGTTTGCATCATATTCATCGTAACCTATCCATGTACCTAATGTAACATTAGGATTCGAACTGATGAACAAGGCGTCCATCTTATCATTTGATGTACCAGTTTTACCTGCCCAATCAACAGAAGGATTATTCAAGCGGTTTCTAGCATATGTTGCAGTACCACTTGTCACGACATCACGTAAGATGTCAATCGTTAGATAAGCTGTTTGTGGAGAGAACACTTCTACTTCTTCACTTTCATGTTCAAACACTATATTCCCTTCACGATCTGTAATCTTCTCTATCATATAAGATTCTTTATACTTACCACCATTGGCTAATACAGAATAGCCGTTTGTGGTATCCTCTAATGTGACATAATCAGAACCTAGCACTAGAGGTGTCACCATTCTGCCTGGCGGAAATTGTTCTCTATCGAATCCCATATTACTTAAATAATTTGATAGATCATTTTGACGACCTTTTCTATTGGTTAAATCATGAGCTAATCTTGCTGCAGGTACGTTATCTGAGTCTCTTAAAGCTTCTCTGGCACTTACTAAACCACTATAGGAAGTAGAAATATAGTTTGTAGGACCCCAACCACCATATTGTGCTTCTAATGCTGGTCCGAATTTCACATCGGCTAGGGGCGAACCTGGACTTATTATTCCCATATCTATAGCAGGTGCGTAGCCATATAAGGTTTTCATCGTACTACCGTTTGGTCGCTTGTGATAAGTTGCATGGTTAATTTTACTACGTTCATAATCTCGACCGCCTACGAATGCAATTATGGCACCAGTTTTGTTATCTCTTAACATTGCCCCAGCTTCTACAGGCATTTCTACATCCATTGAATCGCCATCTTCATTATATCTAGTAACGGTTTTAGTAGGTACAAAATGAGAATATTCTTTTGTAACGTCTTGGAACACGTCATAAATGTCTTTATCTATGGTTGTATGAATCTCGTAACCGTTTTGCCTTAAAGCTCTTTCAGCTCGTATTTCAAACTGTTCAAGTAATTCACCATTTTCTTCCAATTCATCCATTGAATAGCCTTCTTCTTCGGCTAATACCTCTGTCATATGATCGATTGCTCTTCTTTCAATTTCAAATGTTAAGAATGGATAATCCGAAATAGTAGATTCTTTTTTATCTGTCAAATTGCCAATCACATCATAATTAAGAGCTTCTTCATACGTTTGCTCATCAATTAAACCTTCTCTATGCATACGACTTAATACAATTCGTTGTCGTTCTAAACCGGCTTCTAGACCATCTTCTGATTTGACGTTCCCACCATTGTCGAAAGGTGTGTATGCAAATGGACTTTGAGGCATACCAGCTAGATAAGCAGCTTGAGCGACATTTAATTCACTGGCATCAACATCAAATAATCCTTGTGCAGCAGCCTGAATTCCTGCAACATTTCGGCCTGAGGAGTCGCGTCCAAACGGAACAATATTTAGATAAGCCTCAAAGATTTCGTCTTTTTCAAAGAAGTTTTCTAGACGTAAAGCTATTAGTATTTCTTTTGCTTTACGTTCAAATGAAACTTCATTTGTTAGAATTTGAGATTTAATCAATTGCTGTGTTAACGTACTACCACCTGACTGGCTATCGGAATTTCCGAACTCTTGAAAAAGGGCACGGAAAATTGCTTTCGGTACCACGCCATTGTGAGTGTCGAAATATTCATCTTCAGTTGCTTTAATAGCATCTTTTAAATGTTGAGAGATATTCTCTAACTCAACTTCTTCACGGTGTAGATCGCTTCGCATAACACCCATATGTACATTGTTGGCAAAATATATGTGTGATGTTTCTTCATAATTGTAAATTTGTCTCTCTAATGTATCTCGGTCACTTTCTTCAAGATCTTCTGTAAGTGAAGCGAAATAACCGATACCTAATCCGCCTAAGAAAAATGCTAAAATTAATCCTAGTACAATGAAAAACAATAATATATTCCATAAGACATCCAAGGTAACTCGAGTTGTCGTCACGAATTTACCTTTTTGAAAAACTGTTAACCATCTATTATTCATGATTCGAACCTCCTAAAATTCCAAATCTATTATAGCATAATTTGAAGTTGCATCCTATTAGAGTTAGATAGAATTTTTATTGCATTTTTTATAAAGTTATGGTAAAAATATCTCATAATACAATTGAATGAATCAAGATGCTATGAATAGTTGAAGTAGGTTAATACCCAATGTCTCAGAGAGCTGATGGTCGGTGCAAATCAGCACATGGTATGAATCGAATTACGACTTGGAGCAACTCATATTTGAGCGGTTAGTTGGCCGATATTTCAATGAAGTGGTAGCAATAGCTACAACTAGGGTGGTAACGCGAATCCTTCGTCCCTAATTTGGGAAGAGGGATTTTTTTATTTTATAGAAAGTTTTGAAAATAACACGGAGGTGTATCATATGAGTTTATTAGAGGAATTGAAAGATCGAGGTTTAGTTAACCAAATTACTGATGAAGAAGGTCTTGAATATCACTTAAGTGAAAATAGGGTGTCGCTATATTGTGGATTTGATCCAACAGCGGATAGTTTGCACATTGGACATTTATTACCAGTCATCATGCTTAAACGTTTCCAAGAAGCTGGGCACCAGCCAATTGCTTTAGTTGGTGGTGGAACAGGTATGATTGGAGACCCAAGTGGTCGTAACGAAGAACGTCAATTAAACGAAGCGAGTGTTGTTGAGCATTACAGCAATCAACTTAAGAATCAGTTAGCTAAGTTCTTAGATTTTAATGATGAGCAAAAAGGTGCTATTGCAGTAAATAACCTTGATTGGTTAAAAAACATGTCTGTTATTGAGCTATTAAGAGATGTAGGGAAACACTTCAGTGTTAATTACATGTTAGCTAAAGACTCAGTTGAATCAAGAATAGAAAATGGGATTTCATTTACTGAGTTTTCTTACATGTTATTACAATCATTAGACTTCTATAAATTAAATCGGGAGCAAAATTGTACGCTTCAAATTGGTGGAAGTGACCAATGGGGTAATATCACAGCCGGATTAGAACTCATCCGTCGTAAAAGTGAAGAGGGGGAAGAGGCAAAAGCATTTGGTCTAACAATCCCTCTTATTACAAAGGCTGACGGGTCGAAATTTGGTAAAACAGCAGGTGGTGCCATTTGGTTAGATCCCGAGAAAACATCACCTTATGAATTCTACCAGTTCTGGTTAAATGCAGACGATCGTGATGTGATTAAGTTCTTGAAATACTTCACTTTCTTATCATTAGATGAAATTAATGAGCTTGAGAAGGAAGTTCAAAAGCGACCAGAAGAACGTGTGGCACAACGTCGTTTGGCAGAAGAAATGACAACACTTGTTCATGGTGAAGAAGCTTTAGAACAAGCTATAAAAATTTCTAATGCGCTATTTAAAGGTGATATTAAAGCTTTAAATAAGACTGAAATAGAAGCAGGCTTCAAGGATGTTCCAACACATAATCTTGAAGAGAATGAAAAAGGGCTTGTTGATTTATTAGTTGAGGCGAAGATTTCTTCGTCTAAACGTCAGGCGCGTGAAGATGTTAAGAATGGCGCGATTTACATTAATGGTGATCGTGAACAAGATCTACAATATATTGTCGATGATAAAGATAAATTAGATGATGCATTTACCGTTATAAGAAGAGGGAAGAAGAAGTATTTCTTAATTAAACATCAGTAATCAAAAAAAGACCAATCGTGAGTTTTTCACGATTGGTCTTTTTTGCTTTTTATTGGTTTTGGTTAAGTTGTTCTTCGATTTGACTCATGATTTCACCAGCTCGCTCCCATTGTCCATTGGAAAGAGCGTTTTGGTACTGATCGAATAATCTAGACACATCACGTAATGTTTGCTCTGCATCTAACATTGGTTGACCTTCAGTACCCTCGTCACTTTGATCTGTTTCAGCATCAGGATCTGTTTCAACTTCGCCATCTGGGTTAACCTCTGGAGCGTTACCAGGAGCTCCTCGTTCAACCATATCCATCAGTTCATCCAATGCTTCATCGAATGTTGGTTCCATGACAATATAATCTTCATAAGCAACTATAACTTGTTTAACTTCAGGTAGTGACGTAGCATTTGATGATTCAATGTAAATTGGTTCAACATATAAGACTGAATCTTCAATAGGATACGTTAGTAAGTTTCCTCGTATAACCTCAGATCCACCTTGTGACCACAGGTTTAACTGTTGAGAGATATAACTGTCTTGATTTATTCGATTTTCAATCTGTTGAGGACCGTAAACATTTTTCTGTTTAGGGAATCGATAGACAAACAACTCACCGTAATTTTCTCCGTCATTCCGAACACCCATCCATGCAATCATATTTTGTCTGTTTTTTGGTGTAAATGGAATGGATAGAATAAACTCTTCCATGTCTTCATCTGGCAGTGTCATGGTAATGTAGTATGGTTCCATAACAATGTCTTGATTATAGTACTTCTCAGTTGGGAACTGCCAAGTATCTTCACGATTGTAGAAAACTTCTAAATCTGACATATGATACGTACCCCATTTATCCGCTTGTACTTGGAATAAATTTTCTGGGTAGCGGAAATGAGCCTGAATATCTTCTGGTACTTCTTGAGTAAATAAGTCCGGGAACATGTTCTGATAAGTTTGATATAATGGATCGTTTTCATCGGCTACATAGAAATTAACCTCACCAGTGTAGGCGTCAATGGTGACCTTTACAGAGTTTCGAATGTAATTTCGGTTACCTGAATAAGGTTCAGCATATGGATAGTTTTCAGCTGTTAAGTATGCATCCATAATCCATACCATTGTTCCATCATCACGAATTACTAAATAAGGATCGGTATCGTAATCAAAGAACGGCGCAATTCGTTCGACGCGTTCTTCGATGTCTCTTGTTTCGAGTAGTTGGCTCTCATTTGTTAACTGGTCCGAGACGAACATTCTGAACGAACCTTCTTTAATCGAGAATAATAATTTGTTTAATCCTTGTAGAGGAATACCACTGTCTGCCTCATAACGAGTAGAAGCGTTGGTTTCACCTTCAGGATAATCAAATTCATCTACTTTTGTATTAACAATCACACTCTTATTATTTTGTTCTCCAAAATAAATTTGAGGTCTCTCGACATCTAACACACCTTGTGTTGGTAAATCTTGTAATAGATATTCGGGTTGACCTTGACTATCTATTTCATTGACGTGGCTCATAGTTACACCGTAACCGTGAGTATAACGTAAATTATCGTTAACCCAAGTGCGAGCCTGGTCAGGTAAATTAGATGTATCCAGTTCTCTAGCACCGATAAATACTTGACTATATTCACCATCAATCATGTAACGATCAATATCTATATCATTGAACCTGTAATAGTTACGGATGGTTTGTTTTTGATTGTAAACATCTAATAATGGTATTGAGTCGTTAAGTCGCACGTTATTGATCGTTAATTCGTTTCGATCTAACAAATCCTCATCAAGACTATTCTCCGCTGGATGGTCGATTTCATTAATATTATCTAAAGCATAAGCAGCCCGTGTATATTCGAGATTCTTTTCAAGGTACGGGCTCTCTTGATGGAATTCATTAGGCGATACAACGAATTGTTGAACAGCAACAGATGCTAATTGCCCTAAAATGACAATGGCAACGTAGGTCGCAATAGGAATGAATACGCTTTTTAGCTTTCCACGAACAAGCGAAATAATCATCCAGACAGTTGCTATAAGAGCTACAGCAGCCAATATATACGCTTTAGGAATATTAATGACATCATCTGTGTAACTTAGGCCATGTACTACACTTTCTTGAAACACATTGACTTGATTGGTTAATAAAGTGCCGTATGGCTCAAGTAAATGTTGTGCAGCTAGAATAAGTCCTATGAATCCTAATGTAAACCCAAGATGCAACTGTGCTAAACGGCTTTTACGATACATTTCAAAAACAGAATAAGCACCGATTTCAACGAGTAATACAATAATACTTAAACTGAATAACACACTTAGTACAAATTCTAAGAATGGAAGTATGTAAAGGTAAAATGATATGTCTAAATTAAAATGCGGATCGGTTGTCCCGAAAGGTTCATAATTTAGAACTTTTAGTGCAGGTTCCCACCCTAATCCTTGAACAAGCATGGTGCCTAACACACCAAAAATAACTGATGTTACTAAAATAAGGTTTCGACTAATTTTCTTATCCATCAAAGCATTTGGAATCATGTTATGGTTTAAATATGACAGATAAGATTTACGTATCCAGCTCAGTGTCAAAATGCCAATGACTAGAAAAATTGCAAACCCAATGGCACCAAGAGCAACTTTACTAGTAATAATCGTTAAATAGACATTTTGGAAATCTAGAGTTTCCATCCAAATATAATTGGTTAAAATCTGAAAACCTATAATACCTAGTATTAAAATAGGTAAGATAATAAAGAAAATGAATTTTAGACGCTTAGTAAGTTTTTTAATGTTGTCTGATTGTTTCTTATTAAGTTGTTCGAAAAATTCTTGTGAATCCATGTTGACCTCCCTAAAAAGTTATTTCTAAATAGTTATACGAATAGCTTAGTGTTTTAGTTTCACACCTATTATTAAGTTTAAGTTAAAATGTTAATAGAATCCAGAACTTTGAGTTAGGAGGCGTATTTTGGCACAACTACTAATTGATAATTATAGTATTGATGTAGAACAGTATCAGGTCGATACTCGGGCAAATAAATCGTTTCTATCAGTCGACTTTAAAGTAACTCATGAGCAATATCATGATATCACGACTTTACTTTATAAAAATGATTTTAAAATTAGTTTGCCAAGTGAAAATTTACAATTTGATGCTATGATTCAAACTTTTTGGACCTCTTTTACAAATTTGTATAAAGAGGGAGCTATAGGGGATTTCCATTTAGAGTTAATTGAAAAATAACACCTAATGCATATGTCATGGTGTTATTACTAGAAAAGTATTAGTTATTATAAGGAGCGGTAACTTTGGAAGTGTGTAGCTTTCAAAAGTTACCGCATTTTCATGTAAAAATTAATTAATAAAAGACAAATTAATTTATAAACCTAGCTATTCAATTAGGAAATACACGGGAGTAATTCGCTTATCAAAGAATAAATTTGCGATTTTTTTCCAAACATAATAATAGTTAATAACTAAGGGGTGGCTATATGGATCGTAATGATAAGGTTGGGTTTGTTTATGTATTGTTATTACTAGTCACCACTGTGGGACTCATTAACCATGTCATCATGATTCCAACTCTATATGAAGAAGCTGGACGTGATTCATGGTTATCCGTAATTTTTACATTTTTCTTAGTATTACCTTGGCTGTTGTTAATCCCTTTAATTGCTAATAGAACAAAACAAAAACATTTAATGAAGTGGATGCTAAATCATTTACCTAAAGCTTTAGTATATCCACTTTTGTTCTTTATTGTGATTTTTATATTTTTAACTGCAGCAGTAACGACAAATGATCTAGTTATATGGACGAATATAACTTATTTGCCCAACACACCTAAATTTGCAATTATCGTTTTGTTTGTTGGGGTTTGTGTTTACCTTGCTTCAACTAGCATTCGAACCATTGTTATTGTAAATACAATTCTACTTCCGGTTGTTATTTTACTAGGTATATTTGTAGCTACTACTAATATGGAAAGTAAAGATTATTCATTATTGTTTCCAGTTCTTGTAGATGGTGTTCAACCCGTGTTAAAAGGGATGATTTATACCACTGCATGTATTCTTGAAGTTTTTATGGTTTTGTTCTTACAGCATAAAGTAAAAGACCGTATCCATTATAAAGGTATGGTCTTAGTTACTTTGTTTCTAATCATGTTAGGGCTTGGTCCTGTTATGGGAGGAATTGCAGCATTTGGCGCTGATACGGTTATTAAAGAACGTTTTCCAGCTTACATACAATGGCAGCTCGTATCAATTGGACGTTTTATAGAACATTTAGATTTCTTTTCAATATACCAGTGGTTGTCGGGAGCTTTAATAAGAATATCTCTGAGTCTGTATGTTTTATCTGAAATTTTACAGATTAATAATAAGAAAAATAAAAGAAGGTTTCTACAAGTGGTCGGTATACTTATCGTCATTATTACAATATTACCGATAAATGATCGTCTGTTTGTGTCATTTATTAAATATATTTATTTGCCTTATAATTTGATTTTCATTACATTACTATCTTTTATATTGTTTATTGCAGTTATGTTGAAAGGAAAGGGGAAAAAACTCAAATGAAAGCACACCTAGACTCAAACACTCTAGAAGAAATCTTCCGCAATTGTGAAGATGTTAAAGAATTAAAATATACGTTTGAACGTAATCTCAATATGACAATGTTTTATTGTAAAGGTTTATGTAATGAAGAGTTTTTAATGGACGAGTTTATTCCTACTTTTCAGCACCATATTAAAGAAAAGCTTCATAAGTCTAATATTTTAAAGGAGTTTAATAAGGTTCCTCATCAAGAAATTAATAAGGAACAAGAAGCGATTGAAAAAGTATTTTCAGGAGAATTATTAGTATTTATACATGATGAAAGCAAGTTATACGCTTTTGAGATGGGAAAGCCTCCTAATAGGCAACCTGAAGAAACAAGTGCAGAAGTTACAATTCGAGGACCTCGTGACGGCTTTGTTGAGTCCATTGAAATAAATGTGGCATTGATTAGAAGAAGGATGAAAACTACATCATTATCATATGAAAAATTTATTGTTGGTAAACGTTCTCGGACGCAAGTAGGGCTACTTTACTTTCATGACATAGCGCAACCAGAGACTATTGATCATATACGTTCCTTAATAAAAAAAATCAATGTTGACGCACTTGTTAATAATAACCAACTTGAGGAATTAATAGATGAAAGTCCATTTCGCGTTTTGCCAATGATGCATTACTCAGGAAGACCTGACTTTGCAATCAACTCACTACTTTATGGACGTTTTTTAATTTTAATAGATGGTTCACCTATTGCTTTAATAGGTCCGGTAAATCTCCCATTCTTATTGAAAACAGGCGAAGATAATGAATATCCTTGGTTTTTTAATTCAATTGAACGGTTATTTCGTGTAGGGGGGCTCATTATCGGGATTTTGTTACCTGGTTTTTGGGTAGCACTTGCTGCCTTCCATCCTGACCAAATACCATTGGTTTTTTTATCAACAGCTGCACAAGCTCGACAAGGGATTCCTCTGCCTACTCCAATAGAAGCTTTAATTCTTGTATTACTATTTGATTTGCTAAAAGAAGCCGGTTTAAGGTTACCCTTTTCTGTTGGGCAAATCCTTGGTGTAGTAGGTGGTTTGATCATTGGAGACGCTGCAATTAGTGCCGGTATAACGAGCCCTGCAAATGTTATGATTATAGCGACTTCAACTGTCGCAACATTTACAATATCTAACCAATCTCTTTCAGGTATTGTAACCTTAACAAGAATTTTTGTATTAATCATCTCATCCATAATGGGGTTATTTGGTTTTTTTGTAGCTAGTTTTTTTGTTTTAATTCACATTGCGAATTTAAGATCTTTTAATTTACCTTATCTAGCGCCTATAGCGCCTTTTAACTTAAAGGATTTTTTGGCCTCTATATTTCATCTGCCTGAGAAGCTTAAAAAAGATAGGCTTAAAATGCTTAACGTTCAAGACTCTGACAAGGGTGGAAATTAGATGAAAAAGATAAAACTTATCCTCTTTTTTCTTGTATCAATATTTTATTTAACAGGTTGTTGGGACTCAGATGAGCTTGAAGAAATGCTATATATTCATTCGATAGGTTTAGATTATAGAGATGATCGTTACATCATTTATGCACAATTATTCAACTTTCAATCTCTACCCACTGATGAAGGTGCAGGTGGCGAAGAAACACAAGTAACAGTAGGGGTAGGAGAAGGAACAACAGTAGTTGAAGCAGTACATGATTTGTATTCCGCAACTCAAAGAAGAATTTTTTGGGGACATTTATCTAGTATCGTTTTTAGTGAAAGCGTGTTAGAAGGGGATATTGAAGGTGGCTTAGATGTGATTTCGCGATTTCACGAAATTCGTCCAACACCATGGATTTATGCATCTAATGAATCTCTTGATGAACTGTTAAATACTTTACCAGCTTTAGGAGTGAACGTTATTTTTTCACTTTTTGGACAACCTGTAGAAAGTTATGAAGAAAGCTCAAAAGTAAAACCCATTAAGTATAACCGGTTTAATTTGGAGCGTTCTGAGCCAGGGCGAACAGTCGCTATTCCGGTATTAAATATTGCAGAATCAAAGTGGTTTGATAAAGCAGGGAGCAAGCCAAATCTTGATGTATCTTCTGTAGCAATTATTAGTAATGAGAATTATTTTGGTATTTTGAATGAAGAAGATGCTAAAGGGATTCGTTGGTATCAAGAAGAAACGGAGAGGACCCCCCTAGTTATTTATGATAGTGAGGGACAAGTAAGCGGCTTGGTTGTATTAAAAGTAAGAGAATCAAAGGTTATACCTAATTCATTTGAAGAGCAAGTTACGTTTAATATGAAAGTTGAAGTAGGGGGGAGCTTAATTGAAATGTCTCATGAAGTGACAGAAAAAGAAGTGAAAAAATCTGTAGAGAATCAAATTAAAAAGGAATTAAGACATACTTACGATAGAGGGTTAAATATAAATGCTGATGTTTATAACTTTTCTTATCAATTATTCAGGGAGAAACCTCAATTATGGAAGGAAATAACAAATGATGGTCAGTTATCTTTAAATGAAGAATCATTGAGTGACATTAAGGTTCAGGTTTACCTAAGAGATACAGGAGAAAGAAAACTCTCGAATAATTAAAACCCCGTGCAGAAAAGTCGCGCGGGATTTTAGTTATCAAAAAATAAGAAGTTGTGTATGTGTGATAGGTAAAAAACATTCTCGAGAATAATTTAAGATCTTTATAAGTTTAGCAACACTTGCTTGTGTTTTCACAGCACTCATTCCTGTTTTTTAGATCTTGTTGTTCATTTATAATTATAAACGATGAACAACAGTTTTGTTTTTTTGATTTTAACTTCTTAAGTAATTTCATTATAAATCACCTCCCTCAATAAATTAATTATTTCTTAGAATTTCGCCGTTTTTCTTTGATTTTTTATGGTTTTATTGCTTTTGAATCAATTGGTGGCCACCAATTGATTCAAAATTAGGCTGAAATTGGTAGTTGA